>CAXTUO010000194.1:0-6277 GCA_964247175.1 uncultured Acetobacteraceae bacterium
CTCCCACGCATCCCCTTGCAGCCACGCCCGGCCCGCAGCGGTCTGTCCGTCCATCACCGGCTACGGACATGGCATCGCCGGATGACATTGCGGCTAGATGCTGCTAATCAACCTTTAGTTGTATAGAACGCCCACACGGTGCCCGGGTCGAGCCGCGGCAAGGTGCGTCGGCGGTCGGGTCACGAGGGAACGGCAGACCATGGCCAGCGAGATCAGCCAGGACGCAATCGCTCCACGCGGCTGGACAGAAACCGAGCGGCTCCGCCGGCGTGTGGCCGCGCTGGAAGCCGAGATCGCGGACATGCGACAGGCGCGCCGGGTCGCGGTCGAGATCGAGGCAGGTCGGGCGGCGTTGCGCGACAGCGAGGCGCGCTACCGCCTCGTCATCGAGAGCGCAACCGACTACGCGATCTTCACCATGGACCTCGACCGCCGCGTCACCGGCTGGAACGTGGGCGCCGAGCGCGTGCTGGGCTGGACAGAGGCGGAGGCGGTCGGCCAGCCCGCCGACATGATCTTCACGCCCGAGGACCGCAAAGCGGGCGCGCCGGAGCAGGAAGCGCGCAGCGCCGTTGAAGAAGGCCGGGCCGAGGACGTGCGCTGGCACTTGAAGCGCGACGGCTCGCACCTTTGGGCGAATGGGGTCATGCTGCCGCTGCGCGATGACGCGGGCAGCATCCGGGGGCTGCTCAAGATCCTGCGCGACAAGACGGCCGAGAAGCGCGCCGGGGACGAGCTGCGGGAGCAAGCCGGGTTCCTGCAAAGTGTGCTGGCCTCCTCGGGCGACTGCATCAAGGTGCTCGACCTCGACGGCCGGCTCGTCTTCATGAGCGAGGGCGGGCAGCGCGTGATGGAGGTGGGCGACTTCAACGCCATCCGTGGCTGCCCTTGGACGGACTTCTGGCAGGGCCAGGGCAACGCGGACGCCGAGGCCGCCGTGGAAACCGCGAAGGCCGGGGGCACCGGGCGTTTCCAGGGCGCCGCCAATACGATGGCGGGCACGCCCCGGTATTGGGACGTGCAGGTCACGCCCATCCTGGGCGCGGACGGCCGGCCGGAGAAGCTGCTGTCCGTGGCGCGCGACGTGACCGAGGCGCGCGAAACCAGGCAGCGGCTTGAACTCGCGCTCGACGCCGGGACGGTGGTCGGCACGTGGATGTGGGACGTTCCTGGCGACCATTTCACCGGCGACAGCCGGTTCGCCCGTTTCTTTTCCCTCGATCCCGACCGTTTGGCGGCGGGCGTCCCCTTCGGCGCAGTCGTCGGCTCCATCCACCTGGATGACCTCGCCCGCGTCGAGGCGCTGGTCGCGGCGGCGTTGACGGCAGGAGGGCGGTACTCCGCGGAATACCGCGTGCGCCAGCCCGACGGAGCGTGGCTCTGGGTCGAGGCGAACGGACATTGTGACCTGGATGCGGACGGGCGGCCGCTGCGCTTCCCCGGTGTCGTGTTCAACATCGACCGCCGTAAGCGTCACGAGCTGCGCCAGGACGCGCTGCTCGACCTCGGGGAGCGGCTGCGCGCCTTGCGCGGCACGGCAGATGTCGCCGACATGGCCCAGACCGCGGCGGAAACCCTCGGCCGCACGCTGGGCGTCAGCCACGCAGGGTATGGCCGCATCGACGCGGCCCAGAGGCTGGTGACCGTTGACGGGGACTGGTGCGCCAGCCCGTCGGTGGGCAGCGTCGTGGGGGTGCACGGCTTCGACGACTACGGCACCTGCTTCGACGGCCTGCTGCGCGGCGAGGCTGTGGCGATCCCGGATGTCGAGCGGGATGCCCGGACACGGCCTCAAGCCGGCAAGCTGCGAGGGGCCGGGGTCAAGGCGCTGCTCAACGTGCCGCTGATGCAGCAAGGGCAGTTCGTCGCCGTGCTGTTCCTGCATGATGACGCAGAGCGCACCTGGACAGAGGACGAGATCGCCTTTGTCCGCACCGTGGCCGACCGGACCTGGGCGGCGAAGGAACAGGCTTGGGCCGAGGCGAGGCTGCGCCGGTTCAACGAAACGCTGGAGATCCAAGTCAGCGAGCGCACACGGGAACGCGACCGTCTGTGGGACCTCACCGACAACCTGCTGGTGGAGGCAGACTACACAGGGCGCCTGCTGCGGGTCAGCAAGTCGTGGACGCGGCTGCTCGGCCACTCCGAGGCGGCGTTGCTGGCCAGGCCGTATGGCGAACTCGTCCACCCCGATGACCTGGGGCCGGTGGTGGACGCTCTCCTGGCGATGCGGGCAAGCGGGCGCGCGGCAAGCTTCGAGGACCGCGTGATCGCCGCTGACGGGAGCTGGAAGTGGATCGCGTGGACGCTGACGGCCGAGCCTGATGGCGAGCGCCTGCTGGGGATTGGCCGCGACGTCACGGAGGAAAAGGCCGCCGCCGCCATCCAGGGCAGGCTTGAGGAGCAGCTCCGGCAGTCGCAGAAGATGGAGGCGGTCGGGCAGCTCACGGGCGGGCTGGCGCACGACTTCAACAACCTGCTCGCCGGCATCTCGGGCAGCCTGGAGCTGCTGCAGGCGCGGGTGGCCCAGGGGCGGATCAAGGATGTGGACCGCTACGTCAACGCGGCCCAGGGGGCGTCCAAGCGGGCCGCGGCGCTGACGCACCGGCTGTTGGCGTTCAGCCGCCAGCAGACGCTCGATCCCCGGCCCACCGACATGAACCGCCTGGTGTCCGGCATGGAGGAGCTGGTCCGCCGCACGGTGGGACCCGCGATCACGGTCGAGATGGTGGCGGCTGCCGGGCTATGGACGACGCTGGTGGACCCGCACCAGCTGGAGAACGCGCTGCTGAACCTGTGCATCAACGCCCGCGACGCCATGCCGGACGGCGGGCGGCTGACGGTCGAGACCGGCAACAAGTGGCTGGACGAGCGCGCGGCACGCGAGCGCGAGCTGCCGCCGGGGCAGTACGTGTCGCTGTGCGTCAGCGACACCGGGACCGGCATGGCGCCGGACGTCGTTCAGCGTGCCTTCGACCCGTTCTTCACCACCAAGCCGATCGGCCAGGGCACAGGCCTGGGCCTTTCCATGATCTACGGCTTCGTGCGGCAGTCCGGCGGCCAGGCGCGCATCTACTCCGAAGTCGGCCAGGGCACGACCGTGTGCCTGTACCTACCCCGGCATCACGGCGCGGCGGAGGACGCGGACGGACCCGGCGAGCTGGCCGAGGCACCGCAGGCCGGTGCGGGCGAGACGGTGCTGGTGGTGGACGACGAGCCGACCGTGCGCATGCTGGTCACCGAGGTGCTGGAGGATCTCGGCTACAGCGCAGTCGAGGCGGCCGACGGCGCGGCCGGGCTCAGGATCCTGCAATCCAACGTGCGCGTCGATCTGCTGATCACCGACGTGGGTCTGCCCGGCGGCATGAACGGCCGGCAGGTGGCGGACGCGGGGCGTGCGGCGCGGCCCGGGCTCAAGGTGCTGTTCATCACCGGCTACGCCGAGAACGCGGTGCTCAGCCACGGCCACCTGGAGCCGGGAATGCACATGCTGACCAAGCCGTTCGCGATGGAGGCGCTCGCCAGCCGCATCAAGGAACTCATTACCGCCAGGTAGGCAACCAGCTTCCGCCCTTGGCCGGCCACGGCTCGTCGAACCCTGGCTGGAGTGCGGCCCCGCCGTGCGCAGGGCGGCGTCGAGGGCGTCCGGCGGCGGGCGAGCGCGTCCGATGCGGCAAGCGCGGGACCGAGCAGGGCGGCCAAGGCGTGTAGGGCCACCGCCACGGATGCGGAGCGCCCGCCCTCGGCGCTCCCGGCCGCCGAGGGCGGGGCCGCGTCGGCGTCCTCGTCGCCGTTCCATACCGGGCGGAACCACCCGTCGCCCTCCGCACCGGCCTTTGCGTTTTTGCTGTGGCCCGACACTCGCGGTTGTCGGGTCAGCCTGGCCCAACGTCACTGCAACAAGGCAAGGCGAGGCGGACCGTGGTGCCCTGTCCTTGCCTGGTCTCAATGTCGATCTTGCCGCCGCACGCGGACGCGAAGCGGTGCGCCATCCACAGGCCAAGGCCCGTGCCCTTCCCGCGCGGCTTGGTGGTGAAGAACGCCTCCGCCGCGCGCTCGGCCACGGCCGGCGCCATGCCCGTGCCGTTGTCCGACACCGACACCTCCGTCGCGAGCTGGTCGCCCAAGCCGTCGAGCCGCGGTGTGCGGGTGCGCAGGACCACCGTGCCGCCTTCCGGCATGGCGTCGGCCGCATTGCGCGCCAGGTTGAGCAACACGAGTTCCAGCAGCGCAGGGTCGAGGCGCACCGGCAGCCGTCCCGGCGCCAGTTCGGCCGCAAGCTGCACATGCTCGTTGACCTGCTGTCCAATGACGGCCACGAAACTGCCCACCGCTGCATTCAGGTCCACGGCCTCGGCCTCGGCCTTGCCATCGCCGCCTTGCGCCCGTGACAGCACCCGCCGCGTCAACTGGACCGCCTGCCAGGCCCCCCACTCTGCCCGCGCGAGTTGCCGCTGCCCCTGCTTGTCGAGCGGCTGGCGGCGGAGCTGTTCCAGGCTGCCCGTCACCACCGTCATCAGGTTGGCCAGCTCGTGGGCGACATCGGCGCCGAGGCTGCCCGGAGAGCCTGCATCGTCCCTGAAGCCAGGCGGGTCAGTGGCGGCGTCCTGCGCGTCGGAATGGTCGATCATTCTCTCCGTGCCAAGCCGTTCGGCTGAAACGCCCTGCTGCTGTCCATGGACCAGAGCTTTATACGATCTCATGTAGCATGTCTATTTTTTTGTTACAGAAAGGCACTCAGTCCAAATTTCAGGGCAACATCTCGTGACGCCTGGCAACTTGGCGCTGCATGGGCCTTTGCCGCAGTGGAAGCGGAGTAGGCGGCATGTTTGCGTGGATGGCCTGAGCTGTGTGTATCCTGCTGGTTGAGGACGAGTGGCTGATCCGCAGCATGGTCGCCGAAGTGCTGGAAGAGGGCGGCTTCACGGTGCGCGAGGCCGGCGACAGCGACCAGGCGTTCGCCCTGATCGTGGAAGACCCGACCGCCTATACCCTGCTCGTGACGGACGTCCACATGCCTGGCCGCCTGGACGGCATTGGGGTCGCCCGCTTGCTGCGGGCACGCCGTCCGAACCTTCCGGTCATCTACACGACAGGCAGGCCTGATGTGCTGAACGCTTTGCAGCCCCTCGGCGCCGACGAGGTCCTGCTCTGCAAGCCGTTCGCGTTGTCCGACTTGCTGAGCGCGGCGCGGCGGCTGCTCGGCCAAGGCGACGCCCACGTTTGCTGACCAATCGTCCTGATTGGCTCGGCTTACGGCCGATCTTCCATCGCTCTAACCTGACCAGGACGTCGAGGGCATCACCCACCCGATGCCCAGTCAACCTGGCAGCTAGGTGCGCTTCTTGGGCCGTACCCGTGTCACCGGCCGCAATGGGACAGGTGGCGTGTTCCACCCGGCGATGCTTCGGGCGCAAGCGCGCGCGTGGGCGTTGTCGGTGATGCCCGGAAACCGGCGCCGCAGTTCGATAGCCGCGGACATCTCGCCGTCTTGCTCGAAGGCGGCGCGGATCACGGCGGCATCTTCTTCGGTGATCATGAACACCGGAAAGATATGGAGTGCCCACCCCGTTGCCAGCAAGCGCCGCCTGGTCCACGGTTGCACAATGACCGGCCGTAGACTTCTCCGGGCGAGGCGGCTGCTGCCCATGACACGCCGGGAGCGAGCGCTGGTGGGCAAGCTCGACGATATCCGGGCAAGCCTGGCAGCCATGGCGGCTGTGGTGCGCACCTTTTCGGCGCTCGAAGATGCCCGGACGCACTTGATCATCAAAGCCGCTCGCGAACGCCGCAGCGGGCCAGGGGAAAGCGTCACCCGCGATCCAGCGTTGACGGCATCCCAAAGTGTGGTGACGACAAACATGGATAGCGCCCTGGCCCGGTCGAAAAAGACGGCTGAACTTCTGGACCGGGTCACTGAAGTCTTGGAGCGGCTGGCTGCCTCGTTGCGGGACGCATAGCCACACTGTTTCGCCACCGGCTTGCGCCGGCTGCACTGCCTCGACGGGCAACAGTCAGCCCATGCTCATGCCGCCTCGGCTGCGTCCTACGCGATGGCCGCCATCTATCTGGTCTTTATGTCTCGTCCAGGGTATGCCCCAGCAGAATGCCGTTACCTTGCGGTTCACAGCAGCGATGTTCGATCAGGCTCCGCCTACCGCAGCCGTCTTCTGGTCAGATAGACCGCCACTGCAGCTGCCTGTTGGTGGAATGTCGGTTTGATGAAGATGTCTTCTGGTCGTAGGGAGTTCAGAAGACCTCAGCAATGGTCTGATCC
>CAXTUO010000194.1:6287-6828 GCA_964247175.1 uncultured Acetobacteraceae bacterium
TCCTACTGCATCGGTCTTCTGAAACTGGCAGCAGGAGCCGGCCCATTCCGACGTTCGAGCTTGCCGGGAACCTGGCGTGCAAACCGTGACGATCCGTCGGGCGGGCACCGGACGCTTGATGCTCGACCTTGGCGTGGATTGCGGCGGTGGGCAGTAAGCCTCGCCGAACGCCTGGCGAGCGACCGCGCCGCAAGCGTCCCAGGGCCGGAGCCGATCCCGTGCTGGTCGGCTACATCCTGGCCGGGGCCGAAGAGGCAAGCGACCGGTCTGGGCAAAGGTATGCGCTGCAACGCGCAGGCTGCCGCGACATCGTTGAAGAAAGCGCCTCGGCAGACGGGAAGGAGCAGCCCGAGCTGGGTCGCCTGCTCGGCCGTCTGAACCGCAGGGATGTGGTCGTCGTGGCTCGGCTCGGCGCCCTCGGCCTGTCGCTGGAGGACGCCTCGCCGTATCGCCCGACTACGGCTTTCATCGCAACGCACGCAGCGCGCGGTATGGCCTCCACCGCGCCCGCAAACTCGTGGAAGTGCGTCGCGAACGGTGT
>CAXTUO010000195.1:0-1082 GCA_964247175.1 uncultured Acetobacteraceae bacterium
GCTTCGGCAGGCGGCGCAGCATCTTCATCTGCTTTTGCCCGGACGCCGGCTTGCCCCCCTCCTTGCCGCCCCCGCGCAGCCGCTTCAGCATGGCGAGCGCGCCGGTCGCCTCCTGCGACATGTCGAAGCGGCCGAGCTTGGTCAGCTTCGTCACTTCGCCCGCCGACATGCAGCACAGCATGGCGTCGCAGCCTTCGCGCCGGGCGGCAAGGGCGGGGGCGACGGCGCGGATGTGGTCGTCCAGGAACAGCATCGTCGCGACCACGATGTGGCCCCGCGCGATGTCGGCGTGGCAGGCATCGAGCGCCTCCGGGTCGCTGCCCCACTCGTCGGCGGCGTGGACCACGAGGCTGAGGCCAGGGATGTCGCGCTGCAGCTCCGCCTCCGCCCGGCGCACCGCGCTGGACAGGTGGCTGTCCATGGTGACGACGACGACACGGACCGGCAGGGCGTCAGCGGCCATAATGCGCCTTTGCGTCATAAAGCGTATCGACGGTGATGGTGGCGAGGCCCTGCGCCAGGGCGAACTTTTCCGTGTTGCGCCGGGCCTTGCCGCGGACGAAGAACGGGATTTTCCCCACTTCCTTCTCCGCTTCCGGCGCCCAGACCAGCGGGCCGGCGAGAGCCGGTTCAGGTTCGGGGCGCGGGGGCGCGGCGTGGCCCAGGTGCGACGGCGCGGCGTCGCCGTGGAACTCCGCATCCTCGCGGAACATGCCGATCAGGTGCTCCTCCAGCCCCATCATCAGCGGGTGGACCCAGGCGTCGAACAGCACGTTGGCGCCTTCCCATCCCATCACCGGGGAGTACCGGGCCGGGAAGTCCTGGACATGCACCGGGGCGGAGATCACGGCGCAGGCGATGCCCAGGCGCTTCGCGATGTGCCGCTCCATCTGCGTGCCCAGCACCAGCTCGGGCTGCGCTTCCGTGATGCGCGCCTCGATCTCCAGGTAGTCGTCGGAGATCAGCGGCTCCACGTCGTAGAGCTTCGCGGCTTCCCGCACCTCGCGGGCGAACTCGCGGCCGTAGGTGCCGAGGCCCACGACGGTGAAGCCCATCTCGTCCTGCGCCACGCGGGCGGCGGC
>CAXTUO010000195.1:1134-6818 GCA_964247175.1 uncultured Acetobacteraceae bacterium
AACACGAACACCCGCTTGCCCGTGAGATAATTGCTGTCAACGGAGCGCGTGTACCACGGCACTCGCGACGGCGCCCCCGCCAGCGCCGGGGCGGGATCGACGCCGGCCAGCGCCGCGACCTCGTGGATGAAGTCCTGGGTGGCCCCGATGCCGATGGGCACGCACTTGGTCGCCTTCTGGCCGAAGCTGCGGTTCAGCCATGCCGCCGCCTGCCCAGCGATTTCCGGATACAGCACGACGTTGAACTCGGCCTCCCCCAGCCGCGCGATGTCGGCGGGCGTGGCGCCCAGCGGCGCCACTACGTTCACGTCAATGCCGAGCTGCGCCAGCAGACGCGAAATCTCCGCCACGTCGTCCCGGTGGCGGAAGCCGAGCGTCGCCGGGCCGAGCACGTTGCAGCGCGGGCGCACACCGGGCGCACGCTCCGGCCGCGCCGTGCCCGGCGGCGGCACGGACGGCCCGGCAAAGGCGCGAACCACTTGGTAGAAGGTCTCCGCCGCGCCCCAATTCTCCTTCTTCTGGTAGGACGGCAGTTCCAGTGCCACGACGGGCACCGGCAGGCCCAGGGCGCGGGCGAGGCCGCCGGGGTCGTCCTGGATCAGCTCCGCGGTGCAGGAGGCTCCCACCAGCAGCGCCTGCGGCTGGAACCGGGCATGGGCGTCGCGCACGGCGTCCTTGAACAGTTCCGCCGTGTCGGCCCCGAGGTCGCGGGCCTGGAACGTCGTGTAGGTCACGGGCGGGCGCTTCTGCCGCCGCTCGATCATGGTGAACAGCAGGTCGGCGTAGGTGTCGCCCTGCGGCGCGTGCAGCACGTAGTGCACGCCCTCCATGGCCGTGGCGATCCGCATGGCGCCCACATGCGGCGGCCCCTCGTAGGTCCAGAGCGTGAGCTGCACGGCCTTATACCCTCAGCCGCAGGCGGCGGTTGAGCGGGCGGGCGAACAGCTCGGCCAAGTCGGCGGCCTGGTCGTAGCCTTGGATTGGCGTGAACAGCAGCTCGATGGACCACTTGGTGCCGATGCCTTCCGCTTCCAGCGGGTTGGCGAGGCCGAGGCCGCACACCACGAGGTCCGGACGGGCCGCCCGGGCGCGGTCAAGCTGGCGGTCCACGTCCTGCCCCTCGCTCAGCGCGGTGCCGGGGGGGAGCAGCGCCAGCTCCTCCGCCAGGTGCTGGCGATGCAGGTAGGGCGTGCCGACCTCGATGAGGCTCATGCCCATCTCGCGCTGGAGGAAGCGGGCGAGCGGGATTTCAAGCTGGCTGTCCGGGAAGAAGAAGATGCTCTTGCCGGCAAGCTGCTCCCGATGCCGGGCGAGGGCCTGCCGGGCGCGGGCGAGGGGCGCGCGAGTCGCGGCCTCGAATCGCTCGGACGACACGCCCCAAGCCTTGGCGGCGGCTTGCAGCCAAGCGGTCGTGCCCTCGGCGCCGAGCGGGAAGGGGGCGGGGAGGCGGCCGGCACCGCGCGCTTCAAGCGCCCGGGCGGTGTCGGCGAGAAAGGGCTGGGCCAGCAGATAGCGCGTGTTCGGCCCGACTGGCGGCAGCGCCATGGCGCTGCGCGGCGGCATGAACCGCACGTCCGCGATGCCCATGCCCTCCAGCAGGCGGCGAAGCTGGTCCTCCACGACCTCCGCCAGGGCGCCCACGACCAAGAGGCTTTGCCCGGCGTCCGGCGCTTCCCGCGGCAGGATCGGCACCAAGGAGGCGAGGCAGGCGTCCTCCCCCTGGGTGAACGTCGTCTCGATCCCGCTGCCGCTGTAGTTCAGCACGCGGACCTGCGGCATGTGGGTGGCCGACAGCCGCTCGGCGGCGCGGGACAGGTCGAGCTTGATGACCTCGGACGGGCAGGAGCCGACCAGGAACAACAGGCGGATCTCCGGGCGCCGGGCCAGCAGTTGGTCCACGACGCGGTCCAGCTCGTCGTTGGCGTCGGCCATGCCGGCCAGGTCGCGCTCGTCGATGATGGCGGTGGCGAAGCGCGGCTCGGCGAAGATCATGACGCCGGCCGCCGATTGGATCAGGTGGGCGCAGGTGCGGGAGCCGACGACCAGGAAGAAGGCATCCTGGATCTTGCGGTGCAGCCAGATGATCCCGGTGAGGCCGCAGAACACCTCACGCTGGCCGCGCTCCCGCAGCACCGGCGCATCGCCGCAGCCCAGCGTGGCGGCCGCGCCGCTCACGAGGTGAGGCCCATGCCCGCGGCGTGCCAGCCGTCGTCCTGGCGCCGGGCGCTCCGCAGCTTCAGCACGAACTGCCCGGCGTTGATCACGTAAGCGGCATAAGCCGCCAGCGCCAGCAGCATCAGCCCGTGGGCGTCCAGTGCGCCGGACAGCAGCGCCGCGAGGTAGGCGGTGTGCAGCGCCAGCACCAGCATGGAGAACACGTCTTCCCAATAAAAGGCCGGGGCGAACAGGTAGCGGCCGAACACCTCCCGCTCCCAGATGCAGCCGGTGACCATGATGGCGTAAAGGCACAGCGTCTTGGCCACGACGGACGCAGCGGCGGCTTGCTCGCCCAGCCCGGTGCTGAGATAGCGGGACACCAGGCACAGGCTGACCAGGAACACGACGAACTGGGCCGGGGCGAGCACGCCCTGCACAACCGTCCAAGGCGAGGCGTCGCGCCGCCGGCGCTCCTCCGGCGTGTAGAGCGCGGGACGAATCGGCTGGCGGAAGGCCGGGCTGATGCTCCGTCCGGCGGCGCCGCCCCACGGGCTGCAATCCAGCGAGTCCACGAGGCGTCCGATGAGTTGGTTAATCATCGCTTGACAATGCCCTCCCTAGAAGGTGCGCTAACCCGGTGCAGCGGGGCGAGACGCCCGCCGCCCGGCCATCGCGACCGTGAGCGCGCCGCAGGGCGCAAGCGTAAAACTGACTGCTTCAGGCCACGCCGTGACGTTCTTCCGCTTCCGCTTCGATCCCGTGTTGGCCCGGGATTGCGTGTTGTTAAGCGACGCTAAAACTGGGCGAGGCGATGTGTCAAGCGGGCGTTACGTAAATCGAGCTTGACACTCAATGTCAGGCCACTTCAACTAGGGAGAGACGCAAGATGACGGGATTGATGGGACATCCGCTCGCCATTCAGGACTTCCGGACCGAGGCCGACGCGCTGGGCGCGGCCCGTCTGCCGTCCGTGCGGCTGCATCCGGCCCGGCAGGAGGAAGAATGGCGCCGGGCTATCCTGACCCGGACGGTGGAACTGGACGTCATCCCGCGCCTGCTGATCGCGCATCCCCGGCCGGTGGCGCCGGTTGTGGCGGGGATGGAGGCGGGCCTGCTGGTGACCGCGATGCATGTCGCCGACCTCGTCGGCCTCGTGCTGTCGCGCGGCGAGCCGGAAGCGGTCGCGTTCGTTGAGGCCATGCACGGCCAGGGGGCTGCGGCGGAGGCGCTTTACTTGGACCTGCTCGCCCCCGCGGCCCGGCGCCTGGGCGAGATGTGGGAAAACGACACCTGCGACTTCACCGAGGTCACGGTTGGCCTGTGGCGGCTGCAGAACGCGATGCGGGAACTCAGCCCGTCTTTCCTGCGCTCCGCGAACACCCGGGGCAACGGCCCGCGGGTGCTCCTGGTGCCGCTGCCGGGGGAGGACCACACTTTCGGGCTGTCAATGGTCTATGAGTTCTTCCGTCGGGCTGGCTGGAACGCCTGGAGCGGTCCGGTGGAATCGAGCGCCGACCTGCGCGGCCTGGTACGGCGGGAGTGGGTCGAGGTGATCGGCTTCTCGCTCGCCTGCGACGAGAAGCTGGACGCCGTGCGGGCCGAGATCCGCTCGGTGCGCCGCGCCTCGATGAACCCGGGCCTGGCCGTCCTGGTGGGCGGCCCGGGCTTCACCGCGAACCCGCTGCTGTCGGCCGAGGTGGGCGCGGACGGCACGGCGACCGATGGCCGCCAGGCGGTGCTGCAGGCGCAGGCTCTGGTCGATCTGGCGGCCAAGCGCTGATGACGGCCGGTCCCTGCACGTAACGGGTCTGCCGCCTCGGTGATGACGACCTGCATGCCCTTTCCGGCATGCAGCAACAAGACTAGGGCTGGGGCGGGGAAACGGGGCGTGCACTGGGGGATCTCGGCACTCGTGAAAACTTTCGTATCACCGCAAACGTCGCTGGGGGACCTTGACGCCGGTTCGGCCGCGTCGCTCGTTGCGGCGTCGTCCGACGTGACCCTGATCGTCGATGCCCACGGCACGATCCGCGACATGGCGTTCCAAAGCACGGAGCTGCTGGACGAGCTGACCGAAAGCGCCCAGTGGGTCGGCCGGCCCATGGCGGCGACCGTGGCGCCGGACAGCCGGCCCAAGGTCGAGGCCCTGCTGCGCGAAGCGGCGACGGCGGACGCGCCGAAGTGGCGCCACATCAACCACATCACCCCCGAGGGCCGGTCCGTGCCGGTGCTGTACTGTGCCGTGCAGATCGGCGAGGACGGCCGCATGGTCGTGTTCGGCCGCGACCTGCGCGTCATGTCCGCCCTGCAGCAGCGCCTGATGAACGCGCAGCAGTCGATGGAACGCGACTATTCCAAGCTGCGCGACGTGGAGATGCGCTACCGCCTGCTGTTCCAGTTGTCGTCGGAGGCCGTGCTGATCCTTGATCCCGTCAAGGGGCGGGTGGTGGAAGCGAACGCGGCGGCGCAGGGCCTGTTCGGCACCGGGTCCGACGATGTGGTCGGCCGCGCGATGGCCGACATCTTCGGTCCCGACAGCCTGCCGGTGCTGCAGGGGCACCTCGCGGCCATCCGCGCCGGCGCCCGGCCGGAGGACACGCCGGCCCGGCTGCTGCGCGGCGACCAGCCGGTGACGGTGAAGGTGTCGCTGTTGCGTCAGGAGAACGCGGCGCTGTTCCTGATGCGGATCTCTCCCGTCCCGTCCGCCGTCCCGGCGCTGCCGGACGTGAAGACCAAGCTGCTCCGCGCCGTGGAGAGCGCGCCGGACGGCTTCGTGGTGACGGACCACCACGGCGCGGTGATCACCGCCAACGCCGCGTTCCTGGACATGGCGCAACTGCTGGACGAGCACCAGGCGCGCGGGCAGCCGCTCGACCGCTGGGTGGGCGCCAGCGGCGTGGACCTCGACGTGCTGACCGCGAACCTGCGCGACCGCGGCTCCGTGCGGTTCTTCACCACGACCATGCGGGGCGAAGCGGGGACGGTGGCCCAGGTCGAGATTTCCGCGGTGGCGGTCCGCAACGGCGGGCAGCCGTCCTACGGCTACGCGATCCGCAACGTCGGGCCGCGGCTGCACACGGACACCCGCGCGGCCCGGCAGTTGCCGCGCTCCGTCGAGCAGCTGACCGAGCTGATCGGCCGGGTGGCGCTGAAGGACCTGGTGCGGGAAGCGACGGAGGTGATCGAGCGGCTGTCCATCGAGGCGGCGCTGGAGCTGACCAACGACAACCGGGCCTCGGCGGCCGAGATGCTGGGCTTGAGCCGGCAGAGCCTTTACGTGAAGCTGCGCCGCTACGGCCTCGGCGACCTCACCGCCGTGGAGCCGAGCTGATGCCGGCCCTCGCGATCCCGGTCCAGCCCGCCCGGCCCAACCCGGCGGCGGTGCTGGAGCTGCTGAAGCCGATCACCTGGTTCGCGCCGATGTGGGCCTTCGGCTGCGGCGTCGTGTCCTCCGGGCGGCCGGTCGGCGGGCGGTGGGCGCTGGTGCTGGCCGGGGTGGCGCTGGCGGGGCCGCTGGTGTGCGGCAC
>CAXTUO010000196.1:0-6795 GCA_964247175.1 uncultured Acetobacteraceae bacterium
TGCCGCCGCCGCGGCATCTGGCTCATCCTCGACGAAACGTATCGCGACTTCCTGCCGGACGGCCAGGACCGCGCGCACGGCTTGTTCGCCGACGCGGATTGGGCCGATAGCGTCATCCAGCTTTACAGCTTTTCCAAGGCGTACTGCGTGCCGGGCCACCGCCTCGGCGCGGTGATAGCGGAAACGGCGCTGGTGCAGCAGTTCATGAAGGTGCTGGACTGCATGCACATCTGCCCGCAGCGGGCCGGCCAGGCGGCGCTGCGCTGGGCCATCGACGCGCTCCCCGAATGGTGCGACGCCAACCGCCGCACGATCAACGCCCGGGCCGCGGCGATGCGCCAGGCCCTCCAGCGCCTGCCCGGCTGGCGCTTGGAGTCGCTCGGCGCCTACTTCGCCTACGTCCGCCACCCGTTCTCTGCCGCGCCCGCGGCGGAGGTCGCCGAGGCGCTTGCGGTGGAGCGCGGCGCGCTTTGCCTGCCCGGCAGCGCGTTCGGCCCCGGCCAGGAGCGGCACCTGCGCCTCGCCTTCGCCAACACGGAAACAAACGCAATCCCGCAGGTGGCTGACCGCCTGGCGGGCCTGCGTGCGTAGGTCTTGGATTGGTGGGCGGTACAGGGATTGAACCTGTGACCCTCGCGATGTCAACACGATGCTCTACCGCTGAGCTAACCGCCCATCCGACCAGCGTTTTAGATCAAACGGCCCCGGTGGCGCAAGGCGGCCTGCCGGCCATATGCGTCGGATACGTGACACACACGGCGGCTGTGGGTTGAATACGGATATGGACACCTCAGCCGCGCCGCAGTCCCAAGTGACGATGCCGCCTTACCTGATCGTCCGTCCCGCGCGGCAGACCGCCCCGCTGGTGTTCGCCTCGCCGCATTCCGGGCAGAACTACCTGCCGGAGTTCCAGCGCGCGGCGCGGCTGGACCCCGCCGGGCTGCGCCGCAGCGAGGACAGCTTCGTCGATGAGCTGTTCGGCCTCGCACCAAGCCACGGCGCCCCGCTGATCGCCGCCACCTTTCCCCGTGCCTACTGCGACCCGAACCGGGAAGCGTGGGAGCTCGACCCTGCGATGTTCGACGACGCGCTGCCGGACTGGGTCAACACCACCAGCGCCCGCGTGGGCGCCGGGCTCGGGACCATTGCCCGCGTGGTCGCGTCCGGTGAGGCTATCTACCGCGGCAAGCTGCGGTTCAGCGACGCGGCGAATCGGATTCATGCGTGCTGGGAACCCTACCACCTCGGCCTGACTGCGCTGATCGACGCGACCCGGCGGCAGTTCGGCGCGTGCCTGCTGATCGACTGCCATTCCATGCCGGGCCAGGGCTGCGGGCGCAGCGCGTTGCCGGATGCGCCGGATTTCGTGCTGGGCGACGCCCACGGCACGACCTGCTCGCCCCGCGTGACCCGGCGGGTGGAGGCCGTGCTGACCGGGTTCGGATACCGCGTGCGCCGCAACGACCCTTATGCCGGCGGCTACGTCACCCGGCACTATGGCCGCCCGCGGGAGCACGTCCACGCCCTGCAGATCGAGATCGCGCGCGGCCTTTACATGGATGAGGCCCGCTTCGAGCGGGTCGCCGCGTTCGGCGCCATCCGGCAGCATCTGGGCCAACTGGCCGCCGAACTCGCGGCCTCGGCCGCGGAACTGCTGGCGGGCTGAACGCGGAAGCGCATTCACGGATTGTTCATCGGAATGCGGCACCCTGCCGGCCATGCGTATGCTGCTCCTGGCCGTCCTGCTTGCCATGCCGTCTCTCGCCCGGGCCGGCCTGCCCGCGCAGCCCTTCGCCCTGTGCCGCGCGGCGATTGCGGCGGCGGAACGCTCGACCGGCGTTCCCGACCGCTTGATGCAGGCCATCGGCGCGGTGGAAAGCGGGCGACGCGACCCCGGCGGCCTCGTCGCGGCCTGGCCGTGGACGATCAATGCGGAAGGCGTGGGCTACTTCTTCGACAGCAAGGCGGAAGCGATGGCGGCCGTCACCGGGCTGCGGGCGCGGGGCGTGCGGTCCATCGACGTGGGCTGCATGCAGGTCAACCTGATGTACCACGCCGACGCTTTCTCCTCCTTGGAGGAAGCCTTCGACCCCGGCGCCAACGCCCGCTACGCCGGCCGCTTCCTGCAAACCCTGCAGGCGAAGACCGGGTCCTGGCCCGGCGCCGCGGCGGGATACCATTCCCTGACCCCAGAGGTCGGCGCGGAGTACGGGCGGAAAGTGCTGGCCTTGTGGGCCAAGCCGGACTTCCGGCCGCCGGCCGGCGCGGACGTTCCCATCCGGCAAGCCCTGCTGCCGCCGTGGTCTCCCACCTTCACCCCCGTTCCGCCCGCCAGCACGACGGCCTCGATCGGGCCGAGCGCCCGGATCATCCCGTTGCCGGCCTCCATCGCGCAGGCCCCAACCTTGGGCAGCGGCCGTGGGCTGGATGCCTACCGTGCCGCGCCCACCCGGCTCGCGGCGCGGGTGGTGCCGGGACGGCTGAATACGAACTCGTGACGCGCATCGTGCCGGACGGGCGCCTGGGCGTCGGC
The DNA here is from genome assembly GCA_964247175.1 of uncultured Acetobacteraceae bacterium. GTDB lineage: Bacteria > Pseudomonadota > Alphaproteobacteria > Acetobacterales > Acetobacteraceae > CAHJXG01. Next base: position 2,534 of record CAXTUO010000196.1, read on the forward strand.
CTTTAAACGCTGGCATAAATTGAGACAGTGCTTGCATAGTGCGGAAACGAGCAACAAACCCAGGGTTTTATGCGGCCAACTCCCTTCATGCTTGCCGCCGCCCTGCTGATTGGCTTCGGGCCGGGCGCACCGGCCCATGCTCAAGCGCCCGCCGGCGTGCCGGTCACGGTGGTTTCGCCTGTCCGGGAGGGCATGCCGATCCTCGCCCGCGCCATCGGGACGGTGCAGGCGTTCCAATCCGTCCTGGTGCGGGCGCGGCTGGACGGGACCCCGGACAAGATCCTGTTCACCGAAGGCCAGCAGGCGCGCCCCGGCGATCTGCTGGCCCAGCTCGATCCCCGGCCCTACCGAGCGGCGCTGGACCAGGCCATCGCGAAGCGGGCGGCAGACGCGGCGTTGCTGGCCAACGCCCGCGGCGACCTGGACCGCTACGCCGACCTCGCGCAAAGCCAGGCCGCCTCCCGCCAGAAGCTCGACCCGCAGCGCGCCAACGTCGCCCAGGCCGAGGCCAACGTCCAGCGCGGCCCGAAGGGGCTGTACGTGTTCGTGGTGAAGCCGGACAACACCGCCGCCCTACAGCCGGTCGAGGTGGGGCAGGATGACGGGCACGCCCGTCGTTTACCTTTACCTCGACTGTTTGCAGCGTTGGCTGTCGCCGTCCCGGCGCCGGGCCATGCCCACGCTGGCCGGCAAGCTTGGGGCCGGCAAGATCGGCGCTACGGCCGATTGACATGACGCCCAACACCCTCCTGTCCGAACTCGCCCGCCTGGTCCCGGCCATGCAAGCCCGCGCGGCGGCGCTCGACGCGGAGGAAGCGTTTCCGAAGCAGGATGTCCAGGCGCTGCGCGAGCTTGGGGTGCTCCAAGCGCCGCTGCCGACGCACCAAGGCGGGCACGGCGCGGGCACCGAACCCGGCGGCGTGGACATGATCCTCCGCCTGCTGACGATCCTGGGACAAGGCAACCTGTCCGTGGGCCGGCTGTTCGAGGCGCATGTCAATGCGATCAAGCTGATCACCGCTTATGGCACCCCCGTGCAGGTCGAGCGGGCCGCGGCGGAGGTGCGGGACGGCCACCTGTTCGGCCTTTGGGTGACGGACCCGCCGGACCATGCCCTGCAACTCAGCGGCGGTTCGCTGCGGGGCAGCAAGGGGCCATGCTCCGGCGCCGGGCACGTCACGCGGGCCTTGATCACGGCGTCCACCCCGGCCGGGTCGCAGATGGCGGTCGCCGTGGTGGACGCCACGGTTGCCATCGAGCCGAAGCGCGGCGCCCTGCAAGGGATGCGGGCCGGCGTCAACGGCGTCGCCCGCTTCCAGGGCACGCCCTTGCCGGGCGATGCGCTGATCGGCGGCCCCGGCGACTACTTGCGGGAGCCGCTGCTGTCCACGGGAGCGTGGCGCACCACTGCGGTGACGCTGGGCGGCCTCGATGCGCTCGTGGCGGCGACCCAGGACCAGCTTGCGCGCCGGGGCCATCAGGCCGCGCCGCTGCAGCAGGACCGGTTCGGCCGCATGCTGATCGCGCAGGAAACCGCCCGGCTCTGGACCGCTGCGGCCGCGGAGCGCGCCGAAGCCAGCGAAGCGCCGGCCGCTGACCGCGTCGCTTACGTCAACCTCGCGCGGATCGCGGTGGAGACAGCCTGCCTGGACGCCATGCGGCTGGCGCAGCGGTCCTTGGGCCTCGCGGCCTTTCTGCGGCCCAACCCGGTGGAGCGCCTGCTGCGTGACCTCGCGGTTTACCTGCGCCAACCCGCGCCCGACTCCGTGCTGACCGAGGCCGCGCTCCACGGCTTTTCCGCATGATCTCCGCGGCGCAGGCGTTCGAGGCCATGACCGCCTTGCCGGTCATGCCGTTGGAGGCGGTCACGGGCGGCAAACCCGCGCTCATCCTCGCGCCGCACGCGGACGACGAATCGCTGGGCTGCGGCGGCCTGATCGCGGCCGCTTCGGCCGCCGGGCATCCGCCCTTCGTGCTGATCCTGACCGACGGCACGGGATCGCACCCGAACTCCCGGGCCTATCTCCCTCCCCGTCTCAAGGAACTGCGTGAACAGGAAGCGCTGGCCGCCGTCAGCATCCTTGGCCTCCCGTCCGGCCGCCTCGGCTTCCTGGGGCTGCGCGACACTGCGGCGCCCATGGAGGGGGATGGGTTCGACGCCGCAGTGGCTGCGATCCTGTCCTTCGCTGAACGGACCGGGGCGGCGAGCATCCTATCGCCTTGGCAGCACGATCCCCATTGCGACCACCTTGCGGCGCATCTCATGGCCAGCGCCGCCGTCGCACGCTGCCGCCTGCGCCACCTCGCCTACCCGATCTGGGGTTGGACGCTGCCCTCCGACACCCGGCTGCCCGGCCCGGTGCCCCGTGGAATGCGGCTCGACATCACGGACCACTTGCCGGCGAAACGCCGGGCCATCGCGGCCCATGCCAGCCAATACGGCGGCCTGATCCAGGACGACCCGGACGGCTTCCAGTTGCCGCCCAACCTCCTGGACATCTTCAACCGGCCATACGAAACATTTCTGACGCTGCATGAGCCGGCGGTGCAATGATCCCGTGATCCGGCATGCTGCTCCGCTTGGCCGGGGCCGGATGGGCGGTGCGGCTCCCGCGTAGGTCGGCGACGATGCGTCGGGCCTTCCTGGTTTCCTCGGCCAAGGCAGCGACCGGAACCCGAACGCGCGTCAACCCGGCCGCCATGCCCTCGATCATCTCCCAGGCCATGCCGAACGTGCCCTGCTTCAGCGCCGAAGCGGCCGACGCCGGGTCACAACCGAGTGCCCGCGCCAGCCATTGCGGCGCGTTCTCCTGTCTTCGGAGCAAGCGGCGGACCTCGGCACGCAACCGGGCACGCCGGACATGGTTCGCCGCAGGCTCCAGCGCGTCGTCCAGGAAGGCGTCCGGGGTCACGAGCCGGCGGCGGATCGTATCCGCCATGCCGCCAACAGCCCGCCCCTCGATGCGCCCTGATACCGTCACATAGACATCCGGCGCATGGCGAACCCGGGCATCAGCCCGGCGCAGCGCGGCGAAGAACGCCCGGTCCTCCCCCATCGCGACGGGCGGGATGCCGCCAGCCCGGCGATAAGCGTCAAGCGTCACGCAGATGCTGGCACCGGAATGCTCGGTGTGCCGCGGCCACGGATCGGCGGGGTCAGGATCAACCAGGTGGTCGATCTCATCCAGCAGTGCCCCAAAGGCGCACTCGCGCGCATCATCCTCATGCAGCACCGCGGGGATCGCAGCGGCGTCGGCCGGGTCGAGGACCGCACGCCCCGCCACCGCGTCCGCCCCCTGCCGGATGTGGAACAGGTTGGCGGCAAGCCAGTCCGGCGCGACCTGGCCGTCCGCGTCCGTGCACAGCAGCACCCCATCCGGCGGCAGCTTGCCGGCTGCAAGCTCCATCGCGAGGTGCCGGGCCTGACCTGCGGTCTGCTGCTTCGACGGGAAGTTATGCTCGACCACATCCAGGGCGAACGACAGCGTGGGCTGCATGGCGCAGGCGATGGCCGCAGTCGCGTCCGTCGAATTGTTGACCAGCAGGACGGCGTCGTATCCGGCCCCGTCAAGCTGCCGGTTTAATGCCTCTAGACATCGCGCGATCCAGTCCGCCTCGTTATGCGCCGGGATGGCAACGGCCACCGGCAAGTCTGGTCCAGCCAACAGGGAGGCGTCCACACGTCGTTCCACGGATGTTTTGAGACATGTCCAACATCCTGAAGCTATTGCAAATTCCTGAGATGCAAGAGGGTCGTGTGGGATTTATCCGACGCAGGCCAGCTCGGCACGGATGGCTTCGTCCAGTTCGCGGATACGGAAGGGTTTCTGCAGGAAGCGCCGGTTGATAGGTTGGGGCAGGAAATAGCCGGAGATGAGGATGACCCGAAGCTCCTGGAAGCGGCGGCCCGCGATGTCCGACAGTTCCAGTCCGGACATCCCGGGCATGCGGACATCCGTGACCATCACCTCCACCCCTTCGCGCTGGTCCAGCACGCCCAGCGCCGCGTGGCCGCTGGTGGCTTGGACCACGGTGTAGCCGAGTTCCTGCAGCATCTCCGCCGAGGTTTCACGCACCGCCTCGTCATCGTCAACCAATAGGATCATTCATCCCCCGCCCTGTCCCTTTCCCTATCGGAAAACGCGGCACGGGTAACGGGGGCGCCATTCATAGGCCATCGAAACCCATAACCCGACGTAGATTGAGAACATGCTTATAGACGAAACGATACATTGCGTCACGCCTTCATCTGCGCAACGCAA
>CAXTUO010000197.1:0-5336 GCA_964247175.1 uncultured Acetobacteraceae bacterium
AGCCGTTCGACATCGGCGGGCAGCGCCTCCTGGTGGGCGTGTCGATCGGCATCGCCATGTATCCCACGGGCGGGGAAACCCCGGACCAGCTTCTCCGCAACGCCGACGTGGCGCTGTACCGGGCCAAGGAAGGCGGGCGCAACGCTTTCCGCCTGTTCGAGCCGTCCATGGAGGTGCGCCAAACCGAGCGCGCCCTGATGGAGCGCGACCTCGGCGACGCCGTGGACCGGCACCACTTCACCCTGGCCTACCAGCCGATCTGCGACGCCGCGTCCTTGCAGATCCGCGGGTTCGAGGCGCTGCTGCGGTGGAACCATCCGGTGCGCGGCCAGGTCCTGCCGGGCCAGTTCGTGTCGATGGCCGAAGCGAACGGGCTGATCCTGCCGCTCGGCCAATGGACGCTGGAAGCCGCCTGCGCGGAGGCGGCAGGGTGGGAGCCGCCGGTCTGCTTGTCCGTCAACGTTTCCCCCCTTCAGTTCCGCCAGCCCGACCTGGCGCAGCAGGTGGCCCGCGTGCTGGAACGGGCCGGGCTGCCTGGCGAGCGGCTCGACATCGAGGTGACGGAGGGCCTGCTGCTCGGCAATTCCGGCACCGTGCTGCGGACCATGCAGGCGCTGAAGGAGCAGGGGGTGCGCCTCACCCTCGACGACTTCGGCACCGCCTATGCCAGCCTCAGCACCCTGCGCCGCTTCCCGTTCGACCGCATCAAGATCGACAAGAGCTTTGTGGGGGACATGGGCCATGACGACAGCGCGCTGGCCATCGTGGAAGCGGTGCTGCTGCTCGGCGCCCGGCTGAAGCTCGCCGTGGTCGCGGAGGGGGTGGAAACCGAAGCGCAGCTCGACGCGCTGCGCCGCCTGGGCTGCAGCCTGGTCCAGGGCTTTCTGACCGGGCGGCCGATGCCGGAGGACCAGGCGCGTGCGGCGGTGCTGCGCGGGACGGTGGCGCCGGCGAAACCGGAGCGGTTTGCGCCGGGGTGACGATCCACGTCATCACGCGCATCGCTTGAAACAAAGATGGCAGTTTTCTTCTATGCGCTCTAAGCGCATAATCTCCTCGATGGAGTTCGAGTGGGACCCTGACAAAAGCACTGCAAATCATACCTCCCGAGGTTTCGACTTTGCTTTTGCGGCCGCCATCTTCGCCGGTCCGACAATCGAGTTTGTGGACACCCGGCATAACTACGGCGAGGTCCGTATCAGGGCGATTGGCGAAACGGCCGGCATGGCGTTGGCCGTCATCTACACGGACCGCGACGACATACGCCGGATCATCTCGGCTAGGGCTGCCAACAGGAAGGAGCGTGCACAATGGCTGAAGCTGTTCGCATGACGCTGGAGCAGATCAGGGCGGTCGGTGGTGGCCGCGTGGATCGCGCCAAGCTGGCCGCGACAACGGAGGAGGATATCCGTCAGCACATGGCAGAGGACGGCGAAGACCCGGAAGCGCCGCTTCCAGCCTACCAGGCCCTCCCTGACGTGCAGGCGATTCGTGAACGGCTGCGCATGTCGCAGGACGCATTTGCCCGCACGATCGGCGTACCGGTGGCGACGGTGCGCAACTGGGAGCAGCACCGCACGGGCATCGCGCCGGCCGCACGCACGCTGCTCCGGATTTTGGAACGTGAGCCGGACGCGGCGCTGCGGGCGTTGGCGGGATGACCCCACGCAGCGGCGGCCTGCAATCGGCCGACGGGGGGAAACCGTCGCCCTTCCATAGCCTTATTACGGGTTTGGGGAGAAAGTCGATGGCAACTGAAAGCGGCCTTGCAGCGGCGGCAACCGGCGGCGCACCGGGCGCGGCCCTGGCCAGCCCGGCCCTGCCGGCCACGCGGGTGCCGGACCCGGCGGCGCTGCCCTTCGTGACCGACCCCGGCGAGCGCCGCGGCGACATGCTCTACCGCCGCTTCGGCCGCACAAACGAGATGATCTCCGCCATCGGCATGGGCGGCTTCCATCTCGGCAAGAGCGCGGTGACGGACGAGGAGGCCGTGCGCCTCGTGCACGAGGGCATCGACCGCGGCATCAACTTCATCGACAACTGCTGGGACTACAACGAGGGCCGCTCCGAGTTGCGCGTCGGCGTGGCGCTCGACCAGGGCGGCTACCGGGACAGGGTCCTCCTGATGTCCAAGATGGACGGGCGCACGAAAAAGGAAGCGGCCCGGCAGATCGACACCTCCCTGAAGCGGATGCGCACCGACCGAATCGACCTGGTGCAGCACCACGAGATCCTCCGCTACGACGATCCCGACCGCATCTTCGCCGAGGGCGGCGCGATGGAAGCGTTCACCGAGGCGAAGCAGGCGGGCAAGCTGCGCTTCATCGGCTTCACCGGGCACAAGGACCCGCGCATCCACCTGCAGATGCTGGCGGTGGCGGCCGAGCGCGGGTTCCATTTCGACGCGGTGCAGATGCCGCTCAACGTCATGGACGCGCATTTCCGCAGCTTCGCGCATCTCGTGCTGCCCTACCTGGTCGAGCACGGGATCGCGGTGCTGGGCATGAAGTCCTTCGCCGACAGCGTGCTGCTGAAGAGCGGGGCGCCGATCAAGCCGCTCGAATATCTGCACTATTCCCTGAACCTGCCGACCTCCGTCGTTATCACCGGCATGGAGAGCCAACGCGACCTCGACCAGGCCTTTGAGGCGGTCCGGACGTTCCAGCCCATGGACAAGGCCAAGGTTGCCGAGCTGCTGGCCCGCAGCCGCCCACACGCCCTGGAAGGCAAGTACGAGCTGTTCAAGACCAGCGCGACGTTCGACGGCACCGCCAAGAACCCCCAATGGCTGGGCGAGGATGTGGAGTCCGTTGCGAAGCTGGCGCCCGTGATGGAGTGACGCCGCACGGGGCGACGGCTTCGTACGGCAGCATGCGAGGCGGTGATGGGTGAGGTCAGGCGCTTGTATCTATCGAGATACACGCCTGGCTTCCCCTTTTTAATCAAAGTTCCTTTTGCGACATGGCCGGCCACTTGTCTTGCCAGGGTGCGGCTGCCTCGAAAGCAGCCGAGGCCCGCAACACCGTCGCATCGTCGAGGTGGCGTCCCACGATCTGCAGCCCCACCGGCAGGCCGGCTTTGGTGAAGCCGGCCGGCACGCTGGCCGCCGGCTGGCCTGTCATGTTGCAGAAGCCGGTGAACGCAATCCACTGGAACGGGCCGACCTTCCGGCCGTCGATCGTTTCCGGTCCCAGAAGCTGGTAGGGAAACGCCGGGACGGCAACGGTCGGTGTCAGCAGCAGGTCGTAATTGCGCATGAACTTCCAGGACGCGTTGGCGATTGCCTTGCGTCCCATGATCGCGTCGGAGATCTGCTCGTCGGTCAGCGGCGCCGTCAGCCAATCGGCCAGCCCGGGGCTCATCTGATCGCGGTATCTCGCAATCAGCTTGCGCATGCCGGACAGGTCCGTTTCCGCTTTGATGATCGTGCTCAACGAGCCGAGTGGATCGGCCCAGCCCGGATTCGTTGTTTCCACATGGCAGCCGAGGCTGTTCTCGAACACCTGCGCGGCCCTGGCGCAAATCTCGCGCACTTCGGGATCCACGACGGCGTAGCCCAAGTCTGGGGAGTAGGCGACCCTCAATCCCCTGACATCACCTTTGATGACGTCCATCCATTGGAACGCAGGTTCGGGAAGCGTGGCGCGGTCGCGGTCGTCCGGGCCGGCAATGACGCTCATCATCAGCGCCGCGTCAGCGACCGTCCGGCTCAAAGGCCCGATATGCTCAAGTGACTCCCAGCTCGAGATTCCCGGATAGCGCTCGTCCTTGGTGCCGGGATAGAGCGGCACCCGGCCCATGGACCCCTTCAGGCCATAAACGCCATTGATCGCGGCCGGGATGCGGATCGAGCCGCCGCCATCGCCGCCGACCGCGAACGGGCCGATGCCGGCTGCCACAGCCGCGCCGGAGCCCGAACTCGATCCGCCCGCGGTGAGTTCCGTGTTCCATGGATTCCGGGTAGGGGGAAAGATCATGTTGAGGCTTGCAGCGGTGATGCCGAACTCGGGAACGTTGGTCTTGCCGAGGATGACCGCATCTGCAGCCTTCAACCGTTCGACGACGACATCGTCCTCATCTGGAACGAAATCCTTGTAGATGGCCGACCCCCCTGTCGTCCTGATCCCCCTCGTGCTGATCAGGTCCTTGATCCCAACCGGCACGCCGGCGAGAAGCCCAACGGGCTTGCCGGCCATGATGGCGGCCTCCACCCGCTTTGCCTGCGTTCGCGCGACATCAGGAGTGGGCGTGCAAAAGGCGCCCAGAGCCGGGTTAAGCTTCTCCATCTGGTCCAGGACGGCGTCTGTCACCTCGGTCGGCGACAATCGCTTGGTGCGGATATGCTCGGCGAGAGCGACAGCGGTCATTCGGCAAATCTCGTTGCGAGAACCCGTTGCGGAGGAAGTGGAGCCAACTGCCGCTTGGGCCATCCTGCTGCTGAGTGCTACAGCCGCTGTTCCCGCCGTTGCCAGGAACTCCCGCCGGGAATGGCCTTGTTCCCGCTCGCTTTGACCGTTGTTGCGAGTCTCGATCACCATGGATGCCCTCCCCAACTATGTTTTCGACCGGCTTGTTTCGAACGCCGGGATTTGCGGCACCAACCGTGAGCTTGGGGGTATGTTCCTTCAATGAAAATCGCAGATGCTGCCTCCAGATCGCTTGGCTGTTCCGCGGCGTCCGAACAAGAGAGCAGACTCCCCATTACGCTTGACGTGCGACACGGCATCTCGGGTGCTTGTTCCAATAAAACGACCATTGCTCAAGGTCATCCAGGGCGTCACGCCGCCCACGGCGCAAAGGGCGCCCACGCGCCTCGTAGAACCCCGCCTGATTACGGCGCTACCCAGGTTTCGGCGTGGTTTCCAAACAAGAGCAGGCCTCGGCGCAGGGGTCAGCCGAACTGCTCAGCGGCCAGCCGAGCGGCAATCGCCTGGTTCATCTCGTCCGAGCGTTCCAGCTTCGACTTACCGCCGACGTTGATCGTGGCTCCGGTCAGGCCTTCACATTACTAGGGCTGACGGGTACTACTGTCCCACTGCACGGTCGTGGCGATACCCAACGCCCACGCAAGCTGCACGCTCCCGATATGCGAGCGCCCTTTCGGCAATCTGCGCGCCAGCGTGGCTCGAGCAGGCGAGGACGCCAAGGCCGCCCTGACGCGCACCTGCGATGCCGCCTTTGCAGAAGCTATCGACGCCCCACCGGCGCCGGCAGCCCCGCCGCTTCGGCCAGCGCCCAGGCGATACCCGGCGCCCCGGCCAGGATGGGACCGCCCGCCGCGGCGCCGCCCGGCAGGAAGGCGTTCACCGCCGCCCCGGCTTCGCCCAGGATCGCCA
>CAXTUO010000197.1:5436-6781 GCA_964247175.1 uncultured Acetobacteraceae bacterium
GCGGCGCCGGGCGGCGGGCGCATCCGCATCGCCAGCGCCCCGGCCTGCTGCGCCAACTCCTGCGCCACGGTGAAGCGGCGGGCGAGCGCGCTCACGGGCCAACCCGCAGCCGCGGCTGCGCGCTTGACAAGGGGACGGCGAGCGGCTGGATGGGCGGCATGAGGCGCATGGTGGTCCTTCTGGGTGTGCTGGCCGTCGCGGGCTGCTACGGCTACGAGCCGCGGGTGGAAACCGACCGCTCCGCGCCGAAATACCAGGCGGACCTGGCGGCGTGCCAGCAATCGTCGGTGGACGCGGTCAACAAGCGCAACGCCAAGACCGGCCTCGCCTGGTTCAGCTCCCCGGTGCGGCGCCCGTTCCAGATCCGCGAGGCGATCCGGTCCTGCGTCCGGGAAAAAGGCTACGTCGTCCCGGGGTAGCGGGCGAAGCTATGCGGCCAGCACGTCCAGGCGGTACTTCTCCGCGCGCTGCTGCGTGACGGGGCGCAACGCCGGGGCGCAGGCGGCGATCATCGCCTCCGCCGCGTCCTCGCCGGTGCAGAAGCCGTCGGTCGGGCCGTGCCAGTTCACCAGGATGATCGCACCGCCGGGAGAAAGCGACCCGAGCGAGAGCCGGGCCGCGGCCGCCCGGCCGGTGTCGTCGAGGTAGTAGAGCACCTCGGAGAACAGGATCAGGTCAAAGGCGCCGGGCGGCCAGTCCTGCGGGACCACCATGCGGGCGAACTGGACGTGCGGCTGGTCCTGGCACCGGGCGGCGGCCCCCTGCAGCGCGGCGTCGGCGACATCGACGGCGAGGACCGCGTCGCAGCGCGCGGCGAGCTGCCGGGTCAGCACGCCGATGGAGCAGCCGACCTCAAACGCGCGGGCGAAGCGCGGGCGGGGCAACGCCGCAAGCGTCGCGGCGTACTTGTCGCGCTCGTACTCGCTGGTGGCGAACTTCCAGGGGTCCGGGTCGCTCGCATAAAGGCGGTCGAAGTGCTCCGGGGTGACGGGGGGCGATGCCATGGGGTTCAGGCGGCGGCGCGGATGGCGGCGGCCTTCACGTCCTCCGCCGCGACGCCCTGGAACGTGGCGAAGTTCTTCTCGAAACGGCCCACCAGGTCGGCGGCGGCGCGGTCGTAGGCGGCCTTGTCGGGCCAGGACTGGCGGGGGTCCAGCACCTCGTTCGGGATGCCCGGGATGTCCTGGGGCAGCATCAGGCCGAAGAACGGGTCCTGCACATACCGGGCGTGCTTGAGGCTGCCGTCCAGCACGGCACCCAGCAGGGCGCGGGTGTGCCCGATGCTCATGCGCTGGCCGGTGCCGTAGGCCCCGCCGGTCCAGCCGGTGTTGACCAGCCAGCAATC
>CAXTUO010000198.1:0-6769 GCA_964247175.1 uncultured Acetobacteraceae bacterium
TGGCAGGCCTTCGCGGCGGCCGAAGCCGGCGCCGGCCAGGTTCCGGCGCTGCTCGCGATGCGCGACGCGCTCGCCGCGCTCGGCCGGCCGGCGCCGGAAGTCGAGGCGTTGGAAGCCGCCGCCGACCGCGCTCCGGACGATGCGGATCTTCGCCGCCAGTTGGCGCTCCGCAAGCAACAGCTCGGCCTGCTCGTCCGCGGCGTCCACACGGAACCCGAAAGCTTTCCCGCACGCGCCTGCGTCCGCTTTATCGGGCGACCTGGCGGCTCCGCGGATTTCCATGCCGCCGACTGGGTGCAGCTCGATCCCAAGCGGCCGGACGCCGCAGTCACGCTTGAGGCTGGCGAGCTGTGCATCGCCGGGCTGCCGCCGGGCGCCACGACGCGCGTCGGCCTGCTCGCGGGGATGCCGGGCGCGGACGGGGCAAGCCTCAAGACGCCGGATACGCTCGCCGTCGCGATGCCCGACCGCCGGCCGCGCCTCGTGTTCGACGGCGCGCGCTTCCTGCAGCCGCGCGGCGCCCCGGCGGAGGTGACGCTCGCGAGCGTGAACCTTTCAGCGGTGAAGCTGGCCCTGGTCCGCATCACCGAGCGCGCGGCGCAGCCCTTCCTCGCCGCGCATCCGGCAGGCGACGAAGTGGCCGACACCGACCTCGACGGGCTGCGCCAGTCGGGCGAGCTGGTTTGGCAGGGCCAGGCGGACATCCCGGCCTTCGCGCGCAATGCCCTCCTGCACACACGGCTGCCCTTGCCGGGAGCCGCGCTGGACCGGCCTGGCCTATACGTCGTCCTGGCCACCCCCGGCGACGGCACGCCGGCCAGCGGCGACGCGCCCCAGGCCGTGCAGATGGTGCTCCGCACCGACCTCGCGCCGACGACGTGGCAGGGCGCGGACGGGTTGGGCGTGCAGGTCCGCGCCTATGCAGACGCCCGGCCGAGGCCCGGCGTGCAGGTCGCGCTGATCGCCGCCGACAACGACGTGCTCGCGACGGAAACGACCGGACCGGACGGCACCGCGCGCTTCGCCCCCGCCCTGCTGCACGGCACGGCCGGCGCGGCGCCCACGGCGCTTCACCTGTCCGGGCGGGAGGGCAACGACTTCACCGTGCTCAGCCTGACCCGGCCCGCCTTTGACCTATCCGACCGCGGCGTGTCCGGGCAGGCGCAGCCGGGGCCGCTCGACGCCTTTGTCTGGCTCGACCGCGGCATCTACCGCCCCGGCGAGACGGTGCATGCGACCGCGCTCCTGCGCGATGCCGCCGGACGCCCGGCCGATGTGCCGGTCCACGTCGTCGTCAAACGGCCAGGCGGCCAGGTCTTCGCCGATTTGGTGCCGAAGCGCGGCGAGGGCGCCTCGCTGTCCGTGCCGGTCGCCCTGTCGGGCGGCGCGCAGGCGGGCACGTGGACGGTCGAGCTGCGCGCGACAAAGGACGGGCCGGAGGTTGGCCACGCGGCGTTCCAGGTGGATGCGTTCGTGCCCGCGCGGCTCGCGGTGGAGCTGGCCACCCCGGCCGCACCCTTGCAGCCGGGGCAGGTCGCGCAGCTTCCGGTATCCGTGCGATTCCTTTACGGGGCGCCCGGCGCCGGGCTGAGCGGCGACGGCCGCGTGCGGATCGAGAGCGACCCGGCGCCCTTCGCCGACTTCGCCGGCTACGGCTTCGGCTTGGAGGGCGAGGCGGTGCCGGGCGATCCGGCGGCCCCGGACCTGGCCGAAACGAATGCGGGGGGCAACACGGCCCTGCCGCTCGACCTTTCGCGCCTGCCCGACGTCACCGGCGCGCTCCGGGCGCGGGTGACGGCGACGATCAACGATCCGGCAGGCCGCCCCGTTTCCGCGTCTGCAACCGTGCCGATCCGCCCCGCAGGCCCCCTCATCGGCATCCGTGCGGCTGCGGGGGGCGGCACCGTCGATCCGGGCAAGGACGCCGCGTTCGACGTGATCGCCGTGGACCCGCAGGGTGCGCGCATCGCCATGGATGCGCGCATGACCCTGGTGCGGCAGGTGCCGGACTGGCGGCTGGTCGTGCGCCGCAGCGTGGCGAGCTACGAAACGGTCTGGCACGACGAGCCGGTGGACAGCGGCGCGGCGGCGATCCCGGCCGACGGCGCGCCGCTGCGCCTGTCCTGGCGGGTCGGCTTCGGCCGCTACAAGCTGCAGGTGGTCCAGGCCGGACGCGGGCTTGCGGCCGCGTCGCGCGTGTTCACCGCCGGGTGGTCGGACGGGGGCGATCCCGACGTTCCCGCCCGCGTCCGCGTCAGCGCCGACCGCGCGCGCTACAGCCCGGGCGACACCGCGCGGGTCCATGTCGAGGCGCCGTTCGCCGGGCCTGCGGCGCTGCTGGTGCTGACCGACCGGGTCCACCTGCTCCGCAACCTGGAGCTTCCGGACGGCGCGTCCGGCGGCCTTGATGTGGACGTGCCCGTGGGCGCGGACTGGGGAGCGGGCGCCTACGTCGCCGTGCACGCCTACCGCCCGGCGAACGGCGGCGCCGCCTCCGACCGCGCCATCGGGGTTGCCTGGCTGCAGGCGGACCCCGCAGCGCGCAGCCTGCCGGTCGCCGTTGAAGCGCCGCCCGTGCTGCGCCCGAGGAGCAAGGCAGCGGTCGCGGTGCGGACGGCGCCGGGCGCTTGGCTCACCCTCGCCGCCGTGGACGAGGGCGTACTGCGCTTGACCGGCTTCGCGACGCCCGACCCCGTCGCGCATTTCCTGGGCAAGCGCGCCCTCGGCGTGGACATCCGCGACGAGTGGGGACGGCTGCTGCACCCGGCGGACGGCACGCTGACCGAGCTGCGCGAGGGCGGCGGAGGCGACAGCGAAGGGGAGCCGCCGCCACCGCCGCCGCAGCGCGTGGTCGCGCTCTTCGCGCCGCCCGTCCAAGCTGGGCCGGACGGGGTGGCGCAGGTGCTGCTCGACCTCCCCGACTTCAACGGCCAGCTTCGCCTGATGGCGGTCGCGTGGTCCGGCGACAAGGTGGGCGGCGCGGACGCGGACGTGCTCGTGCGCGATCCCCTCGTCGCCGAGGCGCTCCTGCCGCGCTTCCTGGCGCCCGGCGACACGGCACGGCTTGGTGTGCTGCTGCAGAACGTGGAGCTGCCGCCGGGGCCGGTCCGGGTGCGGATCGCCGCATCGGGTGCGGTCGCGCTCGCCGGCGCCGACGCGGTGCAGGCGACGCTCGGCACCGGGGAAAAAGCCGTGGAAGCCACCGCCCTGCGCGCGGGCGACGCGGGCGAAGGGCGGATCGTGCTCGACGTGTCCGGTCCCGGCGGCTTCTCCGCCCGGCACGAGATCAGCCTTCCCGTCCACCCGGCGCGCGGACGGGTTGTCGCCGTCGCAGGTACCGAGGTCGCACCCGGCGCGGAGGCCAGCGTCGGACCCGACGCGGCGGGCGCCTTTGTGCCGGGCACCTGGACGGCGTCGCTTTCCCTCGGCGGCGCGGTGCGCTACGGCGTTGCAGGCCTGGTGCAGGCGCTTGCCGACTACCCGTTGAGCTGCTTGGAGCAGGTCACGAGCCGCGGCCTGCCGCTCGCGATGCTGCCGGACGGGGCTGTGGCGGGGACGGACCGCGCCGGGCGGCTTCAAACGGCGTTGGAGCAGGTGCTCGACCGCCAGCGCTACGACGGCGCGTTCGGCCTTTGGTCGTCGGAGGGCGAGGCGCAGGCGTGGCTCACCGCCTACGCGGCCGATTTCCTCCTGCGCGCGAAACAGGCGGGCGCCGCGGTGCCGCAGTATGCGCTCGACCGCGCGCTGGCCTGGCTCGCGGACGAGGTGACGCGCCCGCCGGAGGACGCGGAAGGGCGCGCGGCCCAAGCCTATGCGGTTTACGTGCTGGCGCGCGCCGGGCGGGCGCCGGCCGGGGCGATCCGGGTCATGGCGGCTTCGGAGGACGGGTTGCCGACCCCCCTCGCCCGCGCCCAGCTCGCGGCCTCCCTTGCGCGCATCGCCCAGCCGGACGCCGCGGCGGCGCTGCTCCGGGCGAGCTTCGCGGCGCCGGGCCGCACGGCCTGGTTCGGGGATTACGGCTCGGCGCTGCGCGACCAGCTCGCGACGGCGGTGCTGGTGAAGGAAAGCGGCACGAACGCCGTCGCCGTTCCCGCGCTCGCGGCGGCGCTGCCCGGCGCCGACCTCGACCCCCGGGCGCTCAACACCCAGGAGCAGGCCTGGGCCGCCGCCGCGGCGGCCGTGCTCGGCGCGGGAACGCCGCCGGTCTCGGCGCGCGTGGACGGGCGGGACGTGCCCCGCGCGCCGCTCGTGACCCTGCCGCTTGCGGGGATGGCGCAGGTACGGAACACGGGTGCGGCGCCGCTGTGGGAAAGCGTGTCCGTGTCCGGCGTGCCCAGCGTGGCGCCGCCCGCCGCGCGCAACCTGATGCAGGTCAGGCGGCATTTCTTCGACGGGCGGGGCGGGGCGGTGAACCCCGACAAGCTGCCGCAGAACACGGTGTTCGTCCTGCTTCTGGAAGGCGGGGCGGAAGACGGGCAGACGCATCAAGCGATGCTGCGCGCCGGGTTGCCGGCGGGGTGGGAGGTCGCGGGGCGGCTGCCCGAGGGTAAGGTCCCGGGCATGGACTGGCTTGGCGAGCTGACCGCGGTGAACACGGAGGCCGCGGCGGACGACCGCTTCGCCGCGGCCTTCGACCTAACCGCCGCGAAGCCCGGCTTCCGCCTCGCCGTGCTGCTGCGGGCGGTTACGCCGGGCGAGTATGAGTATCCCGGCACCGAGCTTGCCGACATGTATCGCCCAGCCGTTTATGCCCGGCAGGGCGCCGTGCGGGTCAGCGTGCTGCCCGCGCCATGATCCGCGCCCTCGTGGCCTCCGCGGCGTGCGGGCTGCTGGCCGTTTCGCTCTTGGCGGCGCTCGACCGCGCGTGCCCGCCCGATCTCGCCCGGCTGGAGGAGCCTGGCAGCGCCATCCGGGATGCCGCGGGCACGGTGCTGGCGCTGCGCCCGGCGCCGGGCGGCGTGTGGCGGTTCGGCGTGCAAACCGGGGACGTTCCGCCGTTCCTGCTGCGCCTGCTGGTCGCCGTGGAGGACCGGCGCTTCTGGGAACACCCCGGCGTTGACCCGGTCGCCGCCGCCCGCGCCGTGGTGCAGGACATGCGGGCCGGACATGCGGTCTCAGGCGGCTCGACGCTCGCGATGCAGGTGGCCCGCCTGCTCGAACCCCGGCCCCGCACCCTCGGCGCGAAAGTCGTGGAGAGCCTGCGGGCGCTGCAGCTCAGTTGGCGCTACGACAAGCCGGCCGTGCTCGGCATGTGGCTGTCGCTGGCCCCGTTCGGCGGCAACCTCGTGGGGATCGAGGCGGCGTCGCGCGCCTACTTCGGCAAGCCCGCGGCGACGCTCGACCCGGCGGAAGCCGCCCTGCTGGTGGCCCTGCCCCGCCGGCCGGAGGCGTTGCGTCCCGACCGTCATCCCGAACGCGCCCAGGGGCTGCGTGACCGCATCCTCGCCGGGGCGGCACACATGGGGCTGCTCACGGTGGCGGAGGCGCTGGCGGCGGCGGCGGAGCCGGTGCCGACGCGGCGGCGCCCGATGCCGGGCACGGCCAGGACCCTGTTCGCGGGCCGGGCGGGCGACCTCGCCACGACGCTTGACCGCTCCCTGCAGCTCGCGCTCGAAGCGCGGGGGCGCGACGAGCTGCAGCGCCTGCCGCCCCGCGTTTCCCTGGCCATGATGGTCGCGGACCTGCGCTCCCGGGCCGTGCTTGCCGCCACCGCGGGCGACCCGGACGGCGCGGACCGGGCCGGCTCGCTCGACCTCACCCGCGCGGTGCGCTCGCCGGGGTCGGCGCTCAAGCCGTTCCTGTACGCGCTCGCCTTCGAGGACGGGATCGCAGCGTCGGGAACCCTCCTCCCGGACGGGCCGCGCCGCTTCGGCGACTACGCGCCCGAGAACCTTGGCCACGGCTTCTCCGGGCAGGTCACGGCAGCGGACGCACTGCGCCGGTCCCTGAACGTGCCGGCGGTGGCGCTGCTCGCGCGCTACGGGGCACAGCGCTTCGCCGCGGCGCTGCATGGGGCCGGGCTGACGCTGCCGCGGGACGCCGAAGCCTCGCTGCCGGTGGTGCTTGGCGGCGCGGGGCTGACGCTGCGGCGCTTGATGGCGCTCTACATGGCGCTTGGCACGGACGGGCGGCTGGCACCTTTGCGCCTGCTCGCCGCCGAGCCTGCCCCGCACGGCAGCGCCCTGCTCTCGCCCGCGGCCGCGGGAACCGTGGCCGCCATCCTGACCCGACCGTTTCCGGGCGGCGCCGGCCCCGGCGGGATCGCCTGGAAAACCGGAACGAGCGCCGGCAACCGCGACAGCTGGGCGTTCGGCTTCGACCGGCACCATCTGGTCGGCGTCTGGATCGGACGGCCGGATGGGACGGCGCGCCCGGGCGGGGCGGCGGCGGAGGACGCCCTTCCGGTGCTTGCGCGCGCCTTCGCCCTGCTGCCGCCCGCGCCCCGCCCGGAGATGCCGCACGCGGGCGCACCGGCCGAGGTGCCTGCGCAAGCGCCGGAGAACGCGCTCAGCCTCCTGTTCCCGCCTCCTTCGGCCGTCATCGAGGGGGGTGGACCGGTCCTGCTGCGGGCGTCCGGCGGCGAGCGGCCGCTGGTATTCCTTGTGGATGGTACGGTCCTGGCCTCCACCCCGGCGCTGCGCGAGGTCCGCTGGACGCCGCCGGGACCGGGTTTCTACCGCGTTACCGTGCTCGACGCGGGCGGGCATGCGGCACAGGCCGCGGTGCGCGTGGCGCCGAGGATCGACACCGCCTCACTCAGCCGATGACC
>CAXTUO010000199.1:0-3505 GCA_964247175.1 uncultured Acetobacteraceae bacterium
AGCCGGCCGAAGGCGGCGGCGGTGTCGGGCAGGCCCGGGTCCTCGTCCTCGATCGAAGCGCCCGCGTCGGCCAGGACCGCGGCGGCGTGCTCCACGGCGGCGATGCCGTCGGGATCGACTGGCGCCTCGAACCCGGGGCGCCGCAGGACGGACACGCGCAGGCCCGCCACCCCCTGCTCGATGCCGTCGCGCCAGTCCCGAGGGTCGTCCGGCAGGCAGAACGGATCGCGCCCGTCGAAGCGCGCGACGGCCGACAGCATGAGCGCCGCGTCCCGCACCGTCCGGGTGATCGGCCCGGCCACGGCCACCGCGCCGAACGCGCCGATTGGCCATTGCGGCACGCGCCCGAACGTCGGCTTCAACCCGACCGCCCCGCACCAGGCTGCCGGGATGCGGATGCTGCCGCCCGCATCCGTGCCCACGTGCAGCGGCCCGAACCCGGCCGCCGCCGCAGCCGCCGCGCCGGAGGAGGAGCCGCCCGGCGTGCGCGACAGGTCGAACGGGTTGCGGGTAATGCCATGCAGCGGGCAATCGCCCGGCGTCTTCCAGCCGAACTCCGTCGTCGTGGTCTTGCCCACGATCACCGCGCCGGCCGCCTTCAGCCCCAGCACGGCCGGCGCGTCGTCCGGCACCGGATCGGGCGAGGTGGTGCGGCTGCCCCGCCGCGTCGGCAGGCCCGCAAGGTCCACCAGGTCCTTCACCGTGCAGGGCACGCCGTCGAGCGCGCCCAATGGCCGGCCGGCGCGCCAACGCCCCGCGCTTTCGCCAGCGGCTTGCAGGGCGCGGGGGTTCATGACGGCAAAGGCGTTGACCGCCGGGTTGTGCCGGGCCACCCGCTCGATCACCGCCTGCAGCGCCTCGACCGGGCTGAGCTGACCGCTGGCGTAATGGGCGAGCAGCGTTTCCGCCGACATCAGGGCCGGGTCGGTCATGGCGGCATCAGTCATGCTTGGGCCACCGCGGCGGACCAAGGGGACAGCGCGTCGCCCATCCCAATTCGGGTCCCGTCCCGGTCCTGGATCAGGTTGGGGCAGGCGAAGTTGACCGGCAGGACCGCGTGCTCCATCACCTCGACCGGGCCGTCCGCCCGCAGCGCCGCCAGCACGTCCTCCGGCAAACGCTGATCGGCATGGACAGTCGTCGGGTCCGACACGTCGATGCGCGGGCGAAGCGCCGCGGCCTCCGGGTCCATGCCGAAGCCATCGACGAAGGCCAGCATCTGCACCACGGCGGCGAGGATGCGGCGCCCGCCGGACGCGCCCGCCGCCAGCACCGGGCGGTTCCCGTCGCGCAGGATCACCGGGCACATGTTGGTCAGCGGGCGCTTGCCGGGACCGACCGAGTTCGCCTGGCCGGGCCGCGGGTCGAACCACATAATCCCGTTGTTCACCAGCACGCCGGAGCCGGGCAGCACCACCCGGCTGCCCATGGAGGACAGCAGGGTGGTCGTCATCGCCACCATCGTGCCCGCCTCGTCACAAACCGTCAGGTGGGTGGTGCAGCTTTCGGCCGCGCGGGGTTCGGCATCGCCGAGGCCGGCCAGGCGCTCGGCGTAGGCGGCCTTCATGGAACGGGCCAGGGCCACGAACCATCCGGCGTCCGGTGCGCTGCCAAAGGGCGGCGCCATGCCCTCCAACACCCGGGCCATGGTCGGCGTGGCAGTCAACCCGCCAGCGAGTTGCAAGGTCCGGCCCTGCCACGGCGCGTCCTGGCACGGCAGCACCCGCGCCTCGCACCGGCGCAGGTCGTCGGCGTCCAGCACGCCGCCCATCGCGGCGGCGTCGGCGGCGATGCTCGCGGCCACGTCGCCCTCATAGAAGTCGCGCAGCCCGGCATGCGCCAGCCGCTCCAGCGTATCCGGGAGGCGGCCCAGCCGGAACGCGCCGGGGTTGCCCTGATACGGCGGCACGGGCGGCAAGCCGCCGGGCAGGTAGATGCGCGCGCTTTCGGGATACAGCCGCAGGATCGCGGCGGCGTTAGCGACCTTGAGCGTGGTGAACCAGTCCTGCGACAGCCCGCGTTGCGCCAAGGCGATGGCCGGCGCCATCAGCTCCCGCAACGGCAGGGTCCCGAACCGGCCATGCAGGTGGGCATAGCCCGCGACGGCGGACGGCACGGCGAAGGAGAGCGGGCCATGGACGTTGGCGTCGCCCTCCACTTCCGGCCAGGCGAACAGGTCCGCTGCGGTACGCCCGGTCAGCTTGAAACGTGCCGGGTCCAGCCGCCCGGGGGCGCGGGGGCCGAAGTCCACGACCTCCGCCCGCGGTTGCCCCGCGCGGTGCATCAGCGCGAAGCCGATGCCGCCCAGCCCGCTGTTCCAAGGCTCGGCCGCCGCCAAAGCCAGCGCCGTCGCCACCGCCGCATCCACCGCGTTGCCGCCGGCGTCCAGCACCGCGACCCCAGCCAGCGCCGCGTCCCGGGACTGCGACACCACCATGCCGCGCCGCCCGGTCGCCGCCGGTTTCCCCACGGTCCAGTGCTGGGTCAGGTGCGGCGGGGGCAGGTATGCCATTGGGTTCTCCGTGCTTGGCGCCACCCTACCCCCAACTCCGCCGGCGCGGCCAGCCACCGGGCTGACACGGGTTGGACGGCAGTTGGCAAGACGCGGGCCGCCGTGCCATCCATGTGGCCATGATCGGGATCGGCCCATGATTGGGATAGACTGGGGCACCACCAGCTTCCGCGCCTACCGGCTGCGTGGCCGGGCCGTGCTGGACCGGGTGGCATTGCCGCTCGGCATCCTGGGCGTCGCCGCGGGCGGGTTCCCGCGGGCGTTGGAGGACGCCGTGGCGCCGTGGCTTGCCGACGGGGAGCGGCGCATCCTCATGTCCGGCATGGTCGGCAGCCGCCAAGGCTGGGTCGAGGCGCCCTACCTGCCCTGCCCCGCCGCCACCGCCGACCTGGCCCGCGCCCTGCTTGCCGTCCCGTTCGGCCCGGCGGAGGTGCTGCTCGTCCCCGGCCTGTCCGCCGCCGACCCGGCCGGCGTGCCCGAGGTCATGCGCGGGGAGGAGGTGCAGATCCTCGGCGCGCTCGGCGCGGCTTCGGGAGACACGCCAGAAGACGTGACGATCTGCCTGCCGGGCAGCCACTCGAAATGGGCGCGGGTCGCAGGCGGCCGGGTCGAGGGGTTCAGCACGCACCTGACCGGCGAAGCCTTCGCGGCGCTGCGCGGCCACACCATCCTGGGCCGCCTGATGCAGGCGGACGCGCCGCCCGACCCGGAAGCGTTCCGCCAAGGCGTGCTGCGCTCGGCGGACCCCGGCGGTTTGCTGCACCACCTGTTCGGCGTCCGCACCCTGGGTTTGTTCAACCAGTTGCCGGAAGCCGCGGCGGCGTCGTTCCTGTCGGGCCTGCTGATCGGGCACGAGGTCCGGGCCGCCGCCCCGGCGTTTCCCGTCCTGCTGATCGGCGCCGACGCGCTGTGCGCGTTGTATGGCCAAGCGATCACCCTTTGCGGCGGCAGCGCGACGCTGGCGCAAGCCGACGCGGCGGCGCAGGGCCTCGC
>CAXTUO010000199.1:3605-6757 GCA_964247175.1 uncultured Acetobacteraceae bacterium
CCGGCGGAAGCGTTCAGCCTGCTCGACGCCGGCGCGGACGCGCTGAAGCTGTTCCCGGCGGAGGCCGGCAGCCCCGCGGTGCTGAAGGCGCTACGGGCCGTGCTGCCGCCGGGCACGATGGTGCTGCCGGTGGGCGGCATGGACGCGGGCACGATGGGCGCGTGGCGGGACGCGGGTGCTGCCGGGTTCGGCATTGGCTCTGCGATCTACCGGCCGGGTGACAGCGCCGCCGCCGTTGCGGCCAAGGCCGCGGCTTTGCTGGCTGGATTGGCTGATAGAGCCTGATGCTTGCGATTTCATTTGGTCATTGTTTCTGGTGGGAAGTGGGTTTCTGTGCCGACCTGTTATAAAGAGCTGCCATTCCTTTAACAAAGGTCAGATGGGCTTTGCGCCCGGCGCGAGCCGTACCATTCCGTCAGTTGGTCGTTTGACGAAGTGGTACAGCACGCCAGCGTGCTGCTCGCGGCACCCCTCTGCGCTGATACCTTCCACAGTGTCCGAACCCGACGCGCCGCGGACGCCTCCAAACGGGTCCGGGCGGTCCCACGATCATGCCGCGTGGTCCCTGGCAGGGCCATGGTGGCTCGCGCCCGCGCCCCTGGCCCGCCTCGCCCCTGCATGGCCTGCGGCCACGCCCTCGGCTGCCCTCATCGCGGCGTGGACGTCGTCCTTGTTGCCGGACGCGACGAGCATGGGGCTGGAGTCCCCGGAGCCGTCCGGGCGCCGATGCACCGTGTAGCGCACCCACCCGTTCGCCCGTTCAACGGCGAGCCGGAACCCGCCAAGCTCGCAGGCCAGGATCGCGCCGGGTTCGGTCTGCCACAAAGCTTGTTCCATCCCCGATCTCCATGTCGTTCGCCCATGCACGAAGCCGTTCAACGCCGGAGACCTGCGGAGCAAGAACAAATGGGCAACAGACTAGTTGCAGCCAACCATCCAGGTCACGAGGGGCCGCGCAGCAGCGGATCAGCCTGGTTCGGCGTCACCGGCGTAGGGCAGGCTGAGCCGGACCGTGGTGCCCTGGCCCGGCGCGGTCTCAATGCCCACCTTTCCGCCGTGGGTGGCCGCGAACTGGTGCGCCATCCACAGGCCCAGCCCGGTGCCGCGGCCCGGCGGCTTGGTGGTGAAGAACGCCTCCGTCGCGCGCCCGGCCACGTCTGGCGCCATGCCGGTGCCGGTGTCCACCACGGCCACCTCCGCCGCGAGCTGGTCGCCCAAGCCATCCAGCCGCGGCCCTTTGGTCCGCAGGACCACAGTGCCCCCGTCCGGCATGGCGTCAACCGCGTTGCGGACCAGGTTGAGCAGCACGAGTTCCAGCAACCCGGCGTCGAGGCGCACCGGCAGCCGTCCTGGCGCCAGATCGGCCGCGAGCTGCACGCCCTCGCTGACGTGCTGCCCCATGACGGACGTGAACCTACCCACGGCCGCACTCAGGTCCACGACCGCGGACGCACCGTCCCCGCCTTGGGCTTGTGACAGCACCTGCCGCGTGAGCCGGGCCGCCTGCCGTGCGCCCCACTCCGCCCGCGCGAGCTGCTGCCGCCCCTGGTCGTCCAGCGGCTGGCGGCGGAGCTGCTCTAGGCTGCCCGACACGACCATCACCAGGTTCGCCAGCTCATGTGCAGCGTCGGCACCAAAGGCGCCGGGACGGTTGGCATCCCACTTGAGGCCAGGCTGAACAGCGCCGGCGTCCCGCGAGCCGGGATTAGGAGTGCCTGTCACGTCGTCAACAGTGAGCCGTTCGGCCAGCAAGGTTCATCTCCGTCCACATGCGGCAGCCCGGTGCCGGCCTGCGCTAGAAGCACATCCTCTCGCGTCATCGTGAGTGGGTGCTGCTGCCCATCACGACAATGCGCCGCGCCCCGCTGCAACTTGCCCCCGCATGGAGCCTTTGTCGCAGCAACGGAGTGAGTTGCATGCCTGTCTGGACCACCTGAGCCGTGTGCATCCTGGTTGTCGAGGACGAGTGGCTGATCCGCACCATGCTGGCCGAGGAGTTGACCTACCGCGGCTTCGAGATGCGCGAGGCCGAGGATGGCGAACAAGCGTCCGCGCTGATCGCGCAGTACCCGGCCGCGTTCACCTTGCTTGTGACGGACATCCACATGCCCGGCAGCCTGGACGGCATGGGGGTTGCCCGGCTGCTGCGGCAGCGGCGCCCGGACCTGCCGGTCATCTACGCGACGGGCAGGCCAGACGCGCTCAACGACTTGCAGCCCCTTGGGGCCAAGGAGGCGCTGCTGCAGAAGCCGTATGCGCTGTCCGACCTGCTGGCCGCGGTGCGGCGGCGGCTCGGACAAGGCAACGGCCAGGCCGGTTGATTGAGTGCAGCTCACAAGCCTGTCTAGGCGGCCAAGCCTGCCCTGTCGGTCAGGTTCCTTACATTTACTGAGGGATATGCTCAGCTGAGCAGCTTCTGGTACTGCCGCCGGACGGCGCCGTGGCACTCGCACGCGGCAGCTTCCAGACCGGGCCGGTCAACGACCGTGATGCTGCCGCTGCTGTAGCGGATCAGGTTGGCCCGTTGCAGGATGCGGGCGGCAACCGTGACGCTGGGCCGATGCACGCACAGCATGGAGGCCATGAACTCCTGCGTCATGGGCATCTCGTCACCGTTCGCCCGGTCGTGCGTCATCAGCAGCCAGCGCGCCAGGCGCTGCTCCAGGCCGTGGTTGCCGTTGCAGGCGGCGGTCTGCGTCACCTGGGCCTGCATGAACTCGCCGTAGCGGAACAGCAGCGCACGCAATGTCGCATGCTCGTCCAGCGCCTGGCGGAACGCGCCGGCCGCCAGGCGCAGCGCGGTGCCGGGACCTTGCACCAGGGCCTCGACATAGGCTGTCTCCACCCCGAACACGAGCGGTAGGCCCACCATGCCGTCACGTCCGATCAGCCCCACCTCGGCCGTCAGCCCGTCCTCAAGCTGCGCGATCAGCGAGGCCCAGCCGGTTTCCGGGAAATAAACGGCCTCGATTGGCGCCTCGGCCTCGTAGAGAACCTGGCGCAATTCGAGGGAGACAGGTTGCATCCGAGGCAGCAGCTCCGCCAGCACGCCAGACGGCAGGGCGGCGAGCAGTTGATTGCGGACGGCAGACGGATGAAGGGGGGGTTCGGCCAAAGCTGGCTCCTCGCAACGACGGGCGGGAGCGCTGGCC
>CAXTUO010000200.1:0-6755 GCA_964247175.1 uncultured Acetobacteraceae bacterium
GCAGGCAGGTGCCGCGCGGGGTCAAGCGCAAGATGAGCGGCTACCCGCTGCGCCCGCGCACCCCGCAGCCGACCATGCGCATCGACTTCAGTGCCGCCATTCGGATTGCAAAGTGAACAGTATTGGGGCTAGCCGCCCGGACCATTCCAGCACGTCCGCGTCATACAGATCGCTCATGGGCAGCCTCTTGGCTTTCCAACAGCATAGGATCACGTGAGTCCGCCCTCAATCGCGGCCAGCGGCTTGCGGCGGGGAGCGGGCGGCGGCAGCCTCCGGAGCTGCCACGGCGCCACCTTGACGGCCGCGAGGGCGTCACGCGCGATATGCGAAGGAGCCGGGATGCGGCCGTCAGCACCCGGGCGCCGGGCCGGCCACGCCCTGAACCGCGCGCCGCTACTGCAAGTACTGCGGCGCGGCCATCGGATTGTCGCTGACGTGGTCGTTCACGCAGGCGAAGCTCGCGGCGTCGTTGCTGGCGCCGCTGCCGTCGTAACGCGGGACCTTGGGGAACACGCACAGCGGCCTGGTCATGGCCGGCGGCTTGATTTGGTCGTCGCCGGGGAACTTGGTCGCGATGATCCGGTCGGGCGCCTGCCCCTGTTCCACCCAGCGCTGCAGCGCGAGCAGGACGTTGTGGTCGGCATCCGCCGGGCCGCCGGGGTTGTTGGCGCCGCCGAAGACGTTCGGCCCCGGCCCCCCGAAGCAATGGCCCATGCCCGGGGCCATGAACAAGCGGAAGAAGCCGTGCGTCCGCCGGATGGCCGCAGCACTCCCCTCCTTGCCCTGCGTCGCGGTCAGCCGGAGGAAGTAGTCGATGCTGTCCTGCGAGGGGATGAGCGCGTCGGCCCAGCCATGGTACATCAGGAACTTGCCGCCGTGCGCCTGGAAGGACGACAGGTCGGTGCTGTTCGCGTTGGCGACGGGGCCGAGCGCGGCATTGAGGGACGCCACGTCCTGATCGAAGTCGAAGGTCCGCCAGTTCCAGTCCGGTCCGAACACCCAGTAGAACAAGCCGTCGAAGGTCGGCTCCGTTTGCCCGAGCGTCAGGCCTTCCTGACCGGCGATGTCGAACAGCGAGCCGGCCTCGCTTCCCCGGTTGGCGCCGGGAAAGATCAGCGCGCCGGTGCGGGGATTGCGGGGCCCGTCGTAGATGAGGTTGAGCGCATTGGCCTGGTCGGCATTGAGGCAGCCCGCCGTTTGGCCCGGCGCGCAAAGCAACTGCCGGGGATTCCAGTTGCAGGTGCGGGGATCGGTCAGGAAGGGGTCGTCCGGCAGGCTGCCGCTGGCCACGCCGCAGGCCGCAACCACGCTGTCGGTCACGGCTTGCAGCAGCGTCTCGGGGATGGTGCTGGCCGGAGTCTGGTGCGTGACCGCGTATTGCCAGAGGATGCTGACATGCAGGTTCGTGCGGTTCTGCGCCGGGTCGCCGCCGACGATGCCGTCGTAGTCGTTCGGGAACTGCTCTGCCTCGTGCAGCGCCTGGCCGCCGCCGGTGGAGCAGCCGGTGAAATACGAGTAGTCGGGTTTCCGGCCATAATAGGCCTCGACCATCTGCTTGCCGACGACCGTCATCAGGTGCGTCGAGCGATAGGCGAAGTCGATCTGCTTTTCCGTGTTGCCGGTCAGCGGCTTGCCGTTGAAGGTGGTCGAGGGCGAGGTGCCCATGTCCGTGTTGATGACGGCAAATCCCAGCGAAAGCGTGGCGGCGAGTTCGCTATATACGATCGCGCCGGCATAGCCGCCGTTGCCGGTGCCGACGAAGCGCCCGTTCCAGGCATGCGGGTCCGACGGCATCCAAATCTCGACCTTGATGTCGGACTCGACCGTGGGCGTCAGCGTGGCGGCCACCCGGCAGAACGACGGAAGGCCGGGATAGGTGGTGCCGCTAGGCGCCGCATAGCTGCCCGCCGGGACGGACTGAGCCGCCGTCACGGTGACGCCATCGAAGGAGGTGCTTGCCAGGTCCTCGCAGCTTTGCGCTGCCGCGGGGCGCGCCAGGAACGGCATAAGGGCAAACGTCGAATACAAGGCAAGCCGGGTCAGGCCGCGTTTCTTCGGGCATGCTGAGCGATCTGAACGTTTACCAAAGCCCACGTAAGTCTCCCACGTTTTGAGACAGGCTATCAGCAGGCAAAAGCAGCCGCAATGTCGTCGCTGGTGCCAACCCGCGCCTCTTAATCCATCTCCCGCATCAGCCCCGCGCCCAGCTCAGGTCCGGCAACTTCGTGGCCGTATCGCTCCGGCCACGGATCAGCGCCAGGGCCTCCTGCGTGCTGTCGCCATACGGGCCATGCACGGTGGCCAAGGCCGGCCCTGCCACGCCCGCACGGCCGAGAGCGTTAAGCTGCGATGAACGCTCCGGCGCGGCCCGGCTGGCGCCATAGAACGTTAGGCATTATCCAGATCAGTTTTTCTACTTGAAGTTGAGTGGCGCTCGCGTTTATATCTAGGCAAGCGGGCCAAAACGTCCTGCATCCGTCCGTGCCTCGGCCGAAGGCGCGGCCTGCTGCCGGCCCGTCCGATGACGACAAGCGGCAGCGGTCCAGTGCTTGACCCTTGTGGAGCCGTCTTTTGTTCCTGTCCCCTCCGCTTCCGCCACCGGCCGACACGGAACGCCGCGCCCACAACGAGCGGGCACGTGCCGCGCCGCATCTCCGCGCCGCGCTGAACGGCATGGGCGTCGGCCTGCTGACCTTCAGCGAAACGCTTGAAATCCTGTTCGCCAACGACCGGCTGGCGGCCACGCTGGAGATCCGGCCCGTGGTGGTGGACCGTGCCGTGTCGCTGCTCGACGTGCTCGAAGGCAGCGCGGTGCTCACCCCGGCCGCGATCCAGCGCGTGCACGAAGCCTGCCTGGCCGCCGTGGCCACGTCGGGCGAGCACAGGAGCACGATCCCTGCCTTGTCCGGGCCGGCGCCCCGGTTCTTCGCCTTGCAGGTCGCTCCACTGGACGACGGCCACTGGATGGCCTGCTTCGAGGAGGTCACCGCCCGGCAAACGGCCGAGGCGAGCGCCATCGAGGCGGCGATGCACGACCCGCTGACCGGCCTGCCGAACCGGGAACTCTTCCACAGGCGGCTCGTCACGGCGCTGCTCGACGCGGCGCCGAACGGCAACGGCGACGGCGCCCAGAATAACATCAGGAACGACGCTGGAAACGAAACCGGGCAAGACGAGGCCGGGCCGGCGGCGTTGCTGATCGACCTCGACCGGTTCAAGGCGGTGAACGACACGCTGGGCCACCCGATCGGCGACGCGCTGCTGCGGCTGGTGGCGAAACGGCTGCGCTCGGTGCTGCGCCCCTGCGACGTGGTCGCACGCCTTGGCGGCGACGAGTTCGCCTTGCTGGTCCCGCCGATCCCCGAGCCGGTGAACCTGGCCCAGCTCGCCAAGCGCATCGTCGATGTGCTGGGCCGGCCTTACTTGATCGACGGGCACCTGGTGAACATCGGCGCCAGCATCGGCGTGGCGCTGGCGCCGCGCGACGGCCGCGAGCACGGCCAATTGCTGCGCAGCGCGGACCTTGCCCTTTACCACGCCAAGGAGTCCGGGCGCAGCACGTGGAGCTTCTTCGAGCCGCATATGGACGCCCGCGCCCTGGCCCGGCGCTCGCTGGAGATCGACCTCCGCAAGGCGCTGGCGCTGCGCGAGTTCGAGCTGCACTACCAGCCGCAGGTTGATCTTGAAACCAACGCCATCGTCGGCTTCGAGGCGCTGCTCCGCTGGCGGCATCCCGAGCGGGGCCTGGTTTCGCCGGCCGAATTCATTCCACTGGCGGAGGAGATCGGCCTCATCGTCCCGCTTGGCGAGTGGGTGCTGCGCGAGGCCTGCCATCAGGCCGCCCGCTGGCCCGACGGGATGTCGGTCGCCGTGAACGTGTCGCCGCATCAGTTCGCGGACACGGCGCGGCTGGTCAGCCTGGTGGCCAGCTCGCTCGCATCCTCCGGCCTGCCGGGCCGCCGGCTGGAGATCGAGATCACCGAAAGCGTGCTGCTGCGCCATGAGCAGGCCGTGCTGGCGGCGCTGCACCGCCTGCGCGCCATGGACGTGCGGGTGGCGATGGACGATTTCGGCACCGGGTACTCCTCCTTGAGCCAGCTGCACAGCTTCCCGTTCGACAAGATCAAGATCGACCGCTCCTTCGTGAAGGACCGGGACGACGCCGCCGGGCAAGCCGCCATCATCCGGGCGATCACGGCGCTCGGGGTCAGCCTCGGCATGTCCACCATCGCGGAAGGGGTCGAGACCTCCGACCAGCTCGCCCGCATCCGCGCGGAGGGATGCATGGCGGTGCAGGGCTACTTGTTCAGCCAGCCGGTGCCGGTGGACCAGATCGACCGCCTGATCGCCGAGTTCGCCCGGCGCCCATCCGCTTCTTCCAACGCCGACTGAAAGGACGCCTCCGACATGACTCAGTTGCACCGCGTGCTTTACTGCAGCCGGAACCTGATTCCCGGCGCCTCCGAAGCGGTGGCGGCCGACGTCCACAGCATCCTCGCCGCGTCGCGCCGGAACAACGCCCGCGACGGCGTCACCGGGGCGCTGCTGTTCAGCCAGGGCTGCTTCGCCCAGGTGCTGGAAGGGCCGCTCGACGCCGTCGAAAGCACGTTCGAGCGCATCCAGTGCGACGAGCGGCACGGCGAGGTGACGGTGCTGCAGTCCGGGCCGATCATGGCGCGCGACTTCCCGAACTGGTCCATGGCCTTCACCGGCCCGGACGCCGCAAGCCCGCTCGCGGGCACCCGGATGGCTGACGCCTTTACCGGCCCGTCGGACCACGGAGACACGCTGCTTGGCCTGCTCAAGGCCGTGATCACGCGGGAAAGCGAATGGCTGGCCCCGGCGCCGGAACTGGCGACCGCCTCGGATTAGGACGCCGACGCGGCCGATTGAGCCGGGTTCACCGAAAGCCGGGACTGCGGTTCTAACGCGGCACCAGCGCCCCCGACTGCCGCAGCCGCCCGGTCATCACCAAGGCGCCCATGCCGGACAGCAGCAGCGCCGCGGTCCAGCGGGTGTTGGCGGACGTGCCGTCCGGGCCGCCGCCGCCGGCCAGGAACAGGAACAGCACCGTGACCAGCAGCAGCGCCCCGCGGCCCCGCCCGCCGCGCCGGGCCACGGTGACCGCCAGCGCCACGAAGGTCGCGAACAGCCCGATGGCCAAGGCCCGCACCATGTCGAGCGCCAGGAAGGACAGGTCCGCCACCGCCTCGCTCAGCCGCCAGGCGAGCACGTGCAGCGTGTCCAGCACCCGGAACAGGAACCGGTCGGGACCGACCGCATACACCAGGGCGGCCAGGGCCAGGCCCAGGCCCCAAGCCAGCAGAACCGGATCGCGTCGTCGCATGGAACCTCGCATGGGTGGTGGGGGCATGGGTAGTGGGCGCACGGGTGGTGGGCGCGTGAAACCCGCGGCGCTCATGTAGGCGTCCCCGCCGCGGGAGCCAAGCGTCCACGCGGCGGGCAGGCGCTCCCGGGTCAATCGCCGAACAGCGGCTTGCCG
The DNA here is from genome assembly GCA_964247175.1 of uncultured Acetobacteraceae bacterium. Taxonomy (GTDB): domain Bacteria; phylum Pseudomonadota; class Alphaproteobacteria; order Acetobacterales; family Acetobacteraceae; genus CAHJXG01. The sequence continues at coordinate 5,504 of CAXTUO010000200.1, forward strand.
AGGCTGTTCGGGAACAGGTCGTCGAAGAACAGGTGCAACTGCGTGATCACGCCCACGAACCGCCCGGACGCGCGGTTGGCCGGGACCAGCGCTTCCAGCCCGACCTGGAAGCTGTCGGCGCCGTAGATCACGCCGGGCGCCACGACCACCTGCGTGCCGAGGTTGGACGGGCTGGACGCGGGCGAGGAGTACGCGACCTCCACCAAGGGCGTCAGGCGGTTGACGAACTCCGGCAGGCGGATGTCCCGCACCTGGGAGGTCAGGTAAGGCAGGCTGTACTGCAGGGACAGCCCGCCGACCCAGCGGTTGGCGTAGCCGGTGTTGAACTGCTGCGCCGCGATGCCAGTCACGCCGCCCGCGGCGTTGGCCCCTGTGACGCCCGTCGTGCCGTTGGCGCCCAGATCCGAAGGCGCCGGGCCGATGGCCTTGAGCTTCTTGTCCGCCACGGTGTAGCCCACGGTGCCGGTGACGGCGAAGGGCCGCAGGAACGGCACCGGCAGGTCGCCCAAGCCTTTGCCGAAGTAGGCCGTGGGCGTGGTGCTGCCGAACTGGTCGGCGCCGGTATGCGCCGTGCCGGTGCGGGCGAACTCCCGGATGACGCCGAGCGACAGGATGGCCTCGTGCGGGGCGTTGACCCAGGTTTGGTACTTCAGGGTGGCGTTGATGTTCTGGAAGCCGGTCTGCGTCTTGCCGAACTGCGCCGTGCGGACGGTGGTGCTGCCGTTGACTCCCACGCCCAGGTGCTCGGTGATGCGCTTATCGAACTCGGCGGACAGGTTGTACTGGTAGCCGCGCCCGGTGTCCGGGTCGTTCGGCTGCTGCTGGAAGCTGAAGGTGGGAATGGAGGCCTCGTCGGCCACGCCCGGGTCGTCGATGGTCAGGGTGACGGGAAAGGTGCGGGCGCCGGCCACGGCGTGGGCGTGGGCGTCCGACGCGCCCAGCAGGGCGGGCAGGCAGGCGGCGACAGCCGCCGCAAGGATGGTGCGGGTCATGAGGAAGGGTCCTGGCAAGGAGGGGAGCGGCAGCGCGCCGCCGCGGAAGCGGTCCGTCAGGCCAGGGGGGATCGTGGTCCGGTAGGATAGGTGGCCGCACGTATGGGCGCACCCGGCGGCCCGCGGGCGGGCGGAGGCAACGCATGGCGGGCCGGCGGCGCGGGCGGCGGCACGGTGATCGGTGGAGCTGGAACCGGCAGGGCGGCCGCGGCAGCAAGCGCATGGCAAGCGGGGCACAGCGCGCATTGCGGCCCGTGGGG
>CAXTUO010000201.1:0-6751 GCA_964247175.1 uncultured Acetobacteraceae bacterium
GACCTGTTCCGGTTCGCGGGCGTCGCTGTCTGATCCTGCACGCCTTGGCTCGGGACGGAAGGCTCAGGCCGTCCCGGGCGTCAAGCTCAATGCGCGGGCACGGCCTGTTCCGCCAGGCCTTGCTCCTCGATGGCCTCCAGGCTCACCCCGGCGGTTTCGCGCAGCACGAGGGCAGTGAAAAGAAAGGCGACGCCGCAAAAGCCGACGAACACGCCGAACACCGTCAGCGCGCCCACGCCCAGCAGGATCGGGAACAGCAGCGAGACGACGAAGTTGCTGGCCCAGTTGGTCAGCGTGGCGAACCCCATCCCAGGCCCGCGGGCGCGCAGCGGCAGGATTTCCGGCATCATCACCCAGACCAGCGGACCCCAGCTGAACGAGAACGCTATCTTGTAGACTGCCAGGCTCGCCACGGCGACGACGTGGCCGCCCGTCGTTTCCGACAGCGGGGTGGACATGATCAGCCCGATGGAGACCAGCGCCGCCGCCATCACCCCGGCGCCGATCATCAGCAGCGGCCGGCGGCCGGTGCTGTCCACGATGCGGGCGGTGAACACGCTCGCGATCACCGCCAGCAGCTGCAGGCCGCTCGTGGTCAGGATCGCGCTGCTGGCGCCGAAGCCGATGTTGCGCAGGATCGTGGGGGCGTAATAAACCACCGTGTTGATGCCCACCACCTGTTGCAGGACCGCCATCGAGCAGGCGATCAGCACCGGCCGGCGCACCGTGCGGTCGGTGAACAGGCCCCCCAGCCCAACGGCGGGCCGCCGCGCCACGGCGCCGATGCGGGCCAGCTCCGCGTCCACCTCGCCCGCCGGGTACATCATCGCCAGCGTGGCCCGGGCCTCCGTCATGCGGCCCTGTCGGGCCAGCCAGCGCGGCGAGTCCGGCGCCAGCATCATGCCCAAAGTCAGCAGCACGGAAGGGATGATCGCCACGCCGAACATCCAGCGCCACGCGCCGCTGCCGGAAAAAGCGTAGCCGACGAGGTAGGCGAGCAGGATGCCGCTGGTGCCGGTCAGCGGCCCGACCGTCGCCAGGGCGCCGCGGCTTTGCGTGGGCGCGATCTCGCTGAGGTAGAGCATCACCTGCGTCGAGGCGGCGCCGACCGCAAGGCCGAGGATGAGGCGGGCCGCGACCAGCATCTCCACGTTGACGGCCAGCGCCGCCAACGCCGCGCCGAGCGTGAACAGCATGCCCGCGCCCATCAGCAGCTTGCGGTGGCCGAACCGCTCGACCAGCCGGCCGGACACCACCGCGCCCAGGGCGGCCCCGGCCAGCAGGATGCTGACCACCAATCCCTGCTGGGCGGCGTTGAGCGCCATCTCCGTGCGGATGAACAGCAGCGCCCCGGCGATCACCCCGGTGTCGTAGCCGAACAGCAGGAACCCCAACGCGCCCAGGAAAACGGGCAGCATCGTGCGCGGATCGCGCGGCGCCTCAACGCGCGGATGGCCGGCGGGAGCAGTCTGGCCCATGGACGTCTCCTATTGTCGCTTTTTGGTCGACTTCTGCTCGGCCACGATCGTAGCGCTGCGACGGCAGGCGTCAAGTCGGCCCCCGACCGGACCTAAGCATCATTATTCTGCGGAGCGCGTCCGCGCACAGCAGGCAAAATGATGCGTTCTCAACGCCTGCTTAGGTGCTTTGACGGACCAGCAAGGTGAAGCCGAGGTCGTGCACCTGCGGGCCCGCCGGGGCCGGGGCACCCTGCAGGCGCTCCGTGATGAGCTGCCCGACCGTGCGCCCGATGGCCTCCCCCGGCGGCTTGATCGTCGTCAGCGGCGGCACGCAGGAGCCGCTGAAAGCCAGGTCGCCGAACCCGATCACCGCAAGCCGGCCCGGCACCGCGATGCCCCGCCGCTGGCACTCGAACAGCACCCCCAGCGCGACCAGGTCGTTCGAGCAGGCGACGGCGTCCAAGCCCGGCTTGGCCGCGAGCGCGTCGGCCAGCAGCCGCCCGCCCGCCTCGGTCGTGGCACCGCCTGGACAGTCCAGTACCAGCGGCGCCCGCAGGCCACGCTCCGCGACCCCCCGCTCGAACCCGGCCGCCCGCTGCTGCGCCCGCCGGTCCTCCCGCATCCGCGCGCCCAGGAAGCCCAGACGCTTGCGCCCGCGCTCCGCCAGGTGCCGGGCCGCGGCGAGGCCGACCTCCCGGTGATGAAAGCCGACCGCCGTGTCTGTCGGGCTTTGCCCGCATTCCCAGATCTCGAACACCGGCACCGCGGTCGCCAGCAGCAGGCGCCGGGTCGCACGGCTGTGCTCCATTCCCACCAGCACGACCGCGGCCGGCGACCACGACAGCGCTGCCCGGACCAGCGCCTCCTCCCGCGCCGGCGCGTAGTCCGTGTCGCCCAGCATCAGTTGCAGCCCGGCGCCCAACGAGTCCTGCAACGCCGAAACCGTGTCCGCGAAGAAAGCGTTGCGGACGGACGGCACGATGACGCTCACCACCCGCGACCCGGCCGCCGCCAACCCGCCTGCCACCAGGCTCGGCACATAGCCAAGCTCGTCCACCACCCGCGCGATCTCGGCGCCCGCGACCGGCGAAACCAAGGCGGGCTTGCGCAGGTAGAGCGACACGGTCGAGGGCGAGACCCCCGCCGCCCGCGCCACGTCCGTCATCGTGACGTGCTGCATCTTGCGCCGACGGCGTGACGGCACGGCCTGATCCATTCCCTCCGTCTAGATCGCTTCCCCTCGGGATGAAAGCCTCAAACCTCCCGCACCCCCGCCCGTGTTGACCCGGCGAAATCGCAGCGCTACGAAACTGGCAAGCCGGCGCCGTGGCGCCGCCTGGGAGAGCGAAGCCATGCAGGACCGGCCCGCCAGGCCGCTGAGAAGCCAACGCTGGTGCGCCGGTGCCGGGACGACATGGGGCCGCCCGGTGGTCGCCATCCTCAATCCCTGCAACGGGCCAAGCCCCTGCCGCACTCACCTGCGCGACCGCGCCGCGGCGACGTGCTGACCATGGCCGCCGACTACCAAACCGCGCGCTACGCCTCGCTGTCGGGCCGGGGCGTGCTGATCACCGGCGGCGCCTCCGGCATCGGGGCGGAGCTGGTCCGCGCCTTCGTGGCGCAGGAGGCGCAGGTGCAGTTTCTCGACATCAATGAGGCTGCGGGCCACGCCTTGGCGGCGGAAACCGGCGCGCATTTCCAGCCGTGCGACCTGCGGGACATCCCCGGCCTGCGGGCGGCCGTGGACGCTGCCGAGGCGCGGGTGCCGCTCGCCGTCCTCATCAACAACGCCGGCCGCGACGACCGGCACGCGCTGTTTTCTATCGAGCCGGAGTACTGGCGCGAGCGGCTGGCCCTCAACCTGGACCACCAGCTTTTTGCCACGCAGGCGGCGGCGCGGCACATGGTCGCACGGGGCGCCGGGTCGGTGGTGATGATGGGGTCCGTGTCCTGGATGCGCGGCCGGCCCGGCATGGCGGGGTACACCACGTCCAAGGCGGCCATCAACGGGCTGACCCGCACCTTGGCGCGGGAGCTTGGCCCGGGTGGCGTGCGGGTGAACTGCCTGGTGCCCGGCGCGGTCGTCACGGAACGGCAACTGGCGCTCTGGACCACGCCGGAAGCGAACCAGGAGTTCATCGACCTGCAGGCGCTGAAGTTCCGGCTCGACCCGGCGCATGTCGCCCGCCTGGCCCTGTTCCTCGCCTCGGACGAGAGCGCCGGCTGCACGGGGGCGAACTTCGTCGTCGATGCCGGGCTGACGCAGAACTGATGCCGCTCCTCCTCACTTCCGTCGGGTTCGAGCTGGTCCTGGGCGGCCGGCTGATCCTGCGCCACACGCCGGATGCGCCCTGCCTGTTCGTGGGCATGGGCCAGGCGCGGATGGACATGCATCGCGGCAACTTCGACATTGAGGACCGGCTGAGCGAGCGCACCCCGCTGCGCAACGTAGCGGCGAGCCGCGAGGACGGGGCCGACCGCCTCGCCTTCGCGGCAGCGCCGGGCCTGGCGCCGCGCCTTGTGGCGACCCTGCGCGGGGCGGAGAACGGCGCCACGCTGGCCTTTTCCACAGACGACCCGGCGATCAACCGCTTCTGGCTCCGCGTGCCGGCAGAGGCGGACGAGCATGTCTGGGGCGGTGGCGAGCAGATGTCGTACTTCGACCTCCGCAGGCGCCGTTTCCCGCTCTGGACTTCGGAACCCGGCGTCGGGCGGGACAAGACGAGCCTGCTCACCTTCCAGGCGGACCGCGAGGGCCGGGCGGGCGGCGACTACCACAACACCAACTACCCGCAGCCGACCTTCCTGTCCTCCCGCGGCTATGCGCTGCATGTGGAAACGACGGCCTACGCCGCCTTCGACTTCCGCGACGGCGCGTTCCACGAGATCGAGGCCTGGGCGGTGCCGGAGCGCGTGGAGCTTTGGACCCGCCCGAACCTCGCCGCGCTGGTGGGCGCCATGTCCGACCGCTTCGGCCGGCAGCCGCCCTTGCCGGAGTGGCTCTATCGCGGCGCGATCATCGGGCTGAAGGACGGGGAGCGTTCGTTCGAGCGCCTGGAACGGATGGAGGCGGCCGGGGTGCAGGTCTCGGCCCTGTGGTGCGAGGACTGGGTGGGGCTGCGCCAGACCGGTTTCGGCACCCGACTGTTCTGGGACTGGCAGGCGGACGAGGGCCGCTACCCCGGGTTCGCCGACCGCTTGGCGGCGCTGCGCGTGCGCGGCATCCGCTTCCTGGGCTACGTGAACCCTTACCTCTGCACCGACGGCTCGCTGTTCCCCGAGGCGGAGGCGGCGGGCCTCCTCGCCACGGACGGGTCGGGCGCCGCGGCGCGAGTGGACTTCGGCGAGTTCGATTGCGGCGTGGTGGATTTCACCAACCCCGCGGCGGCGGCGTGGTTCGCGGAGCGGGTGATCGGCCGCAACATGCTGGACGCCGGGCTGTCCGGCTGGATGGCGGATTTCGGCGAGTACCTGCCCATCGATGTCCGCCTGGCGAACGGCGTGGACGCGCGGCTGATGCACAACGCCTGGCCGGTGCTGTGGGCCGCAGTCAACGCCACCGCGGTGGCCAGCCGCTGCCAGACCGGCGAGGCGCTGTTCTTCATGCGGGCCGGCTTTACCGGCGTGCAGCGTCACTGCCCGTTGCTGTGGGGCGGCGACCAGAGCGTGGATTGGAGCCGCCATGACGGGCTGGTCAGCGTCATCCCCGCGGCGCTGTCCGCGGGCCTGCTGGGCAACGCCTACCACCATTCCGACATCGGCGGCTACACCAGCCTGTTCGGCAACGTCCGCACGCCGGAGCTGGTCATGCGCTGGGCGGAGATGGCCGCCTTCACCCCCGTGATGCGCACGCACGAGGGCAACCGGCCGCGCGACAACCTGCAGATCGACGCCGATCCCGAGGTCCTGGCGCACTTCGCCAGGATGACCCGGCTCTGGGTGCATCTCGTACCCTACCTCCGCACCCTGGTGGCCGAGGCGGGAGCCAGCGGGCTGCCGGCGCAACGGCCGCTGTTCCTGCATTTCGAGGTGGACCGGCAAACCTACGCCATCCAGGACGCTTACCTGTACGGCCCCGACCTGCTGGTGGCCCCTGTGCATCGCCCGGACGCCGAAAGCTGGACGACCTACCTGCCGGCCGGCGTGGAGTGGGTTCACCTGTGGTCCGGCGACCTCCACGCCGGCGGGCAGGTGGTGCGAGTCGCGTCGCCGCTCGGGCAGCCGCCGGTGTTCTTCCGCGCCGCCTCGCCACATCGGCCGCTGTTTGAGGCGGCCCGGTCGTTGTGATGGGCTTGCCTTTGTGAATGCCGCGCCGCTGATGGGGCCGGGCTTTGCGCTGGTGCTGGCTGCCCGGCGATCACGCTCTACGTGTCGGCAGCCGCTGGCCGCGCGTCACGTTCATCGGCTCGATGCCGCTTTGTTTCGCCATGTCAATGCCGGGCCGATCACGGTGGATCTTACGTCGCAGTTAATTGGGGCGCGCCGGACCCGGCCAAGCGGGCGCAGGTGGAGGAGTTCAAGCGCATCTACGAGGAGATGGTGCAGCTCGCCTCCGGGCAAGGGCTGCGGGCGGAGGAGCACAAGGCGCGCGGGGTCATCGCGGGCTGCGAGGACATGCTGGCCGAGATGGTGCTCATTGACGCCGCCGAACGCGACGGGGAACAAGCGGCGGAGGTGCGGTACGGCGAAGCCGGCCAGCATCCGGGCAAGCGAGGGAAGCGCCGATGAGGTCCAGAACCTGTGAGGCCGGCCCAGGTGCCGGGCGGGAGCCGCCGGCGTCGCTGCGCCCTCTCTACGACGCCCGATGTGCGCGCAGCGTCGCCGCGGTCCGGGCAGCGGTCGCGGTCTTGTCGGCCGAGGGTCGCAGGGTGACGCTGGCCGCCATCGAGCAGGCGTCGCGCGGGCTGCCCGAGAGGGCGGTTTCCGCCAAGACGGTGCTGCGCAACCCCGAGTGCCGGGCACTGTACGTGGCGGCGACCAGCAGGTCGGGTGCCGCGCGCAGCGCCCGCTTGGGTTCACGCGCGCTGCGCGCCGAGCTGGCTACAGCAGCCAGTGCAGAAGACGGTGCGACGCCCGCGGCCCCATTCACTGCCGAGGTGCGCCGGGCGCGGCGGCTGGACCGGTGCAGTAAGCGGGAACTGGCAGCGGTGGTCATCCGGCTCGAACGCGAGGTCGAGGCGCTCCACCGCCACAACGCCAACCTGCGGGATCGCTTGCTCCGGGACAGCCTCGGGCACAGAGCCTGTTGCGAGATTGCCGGGGCGCGGGTGATGAACGGGTTGGGAAGCGCA
>CAXTUO010000202.1:0-6749 GCA_964247175.1 uncultured Acetobacteraceae bacterium
TTCTTCCTGCCGCGCAGCCCGCGCTGGGCGGCGGAGAACATCGGCATGGACGAGGCGGTGGACATCCTGAGCCGGGTGCGCTCGTCCCGCGAGGAGATCCGCGAGGAGGTGCACGAGATCCAGGAGATCGCGCGCCACGTCGATCCGCAGACCAAGGGCTGGCAGGGCATCAAGCAGCCCTGGGTGCGCCCGGCGCTGGTGGCGGCGCTCGGCGTCGCCTTCTTCACCCAGTTCTGCGGGCTGGAAATGATGATCTACTACACGCCGACCTTCCTTTCGAACGTCGGCTTCGGCGCCTCCGCCGCCCTGCTGTCGAGCCTGGGCGTCGCCATCGTTTATGCCGTCATGACCTTCCTGGGCTGCCTTTACGTGGACCGGATCGGCCGGCGGCGGCTGGTCTTGATCACCGCGCCCGGCTCCGCGCTGGCCCTGGTCGGGCTTGGCATCATGTTCGCGCTCGGCGCCAAGGGCGGCATCGGCGGGTGGATGGTGATCTTCTTCCTGCTCTTGTTCATGATGTTCAACTCGGGCGGCATCCAGGTGGTGGGCTGGCTGCTGGGGTCGGAGATGTTCCCGCTCGGCATGCGCGGCCAGGCCACCAGCCTGCACGCCGCCATGCTGTGGGGCAGCGACCTGCTGGTGACCGGCACCGCGCTCACGCTGGTGCAGCTCATCACGCTGGGCGGCACGATGTGGTTCTACGCGGCCGTCAACCTGGCCTCGTTCCTTTACGTGCTGTTCCTGGTGCCGGAAACCGCCGGCGCCAGCCTGGAGGACATCGAGGGCGCGCTGCGCGCCGGGCGGTTCCGCCCGACCCGCGGGCACACCAGCCTGGCGAAAGCATAGCTCAATCGGGGGCCCGCCGCTTCACCGCCCGGCCCCCGCCTTGCCGCGTGACGGCGGCACGGGCGCCGCGGCGGGCACTGGCTGGGATGGCGGCCCCGGCCGGATGGTCGTGACCGCCATCGCCGCCTCGCACGGTTCGGTGGAGGCGTCCTTGGGACAGGCGTTGCAGAGTTGCACCTGGCGGTGCCCCGGAGCGGCCTAAACCCGTCTGGTCCAAGGCTGGCGTCCACGCCCCAGAGGTAGTCGCTGTTGAGGTTACGCCATGGCACGCTCAACTTGGCTCATGGGGCTGGTCGCTGCCGCCGACCTTGAACACCCCGGCAGGTTCACGGCCCCTGCCATCGCGCACGCGACACCCGGGGAGGCCGGTTGTCACTGCTCCAAGGGCAGTAAACATCCCCGGGCGCTCAGCCGAGGTCGCGCGGCAGCGCCAGCTTGAGCGTTTCAAGCGACTTCTTGACGCCGGTCAGCGGCTCCATGCCCATGTCCTCCATCTCAAGGCTCACGGGGCCGTCGTAGCCGGCGAAGCGGGCGACGGCGAAGAACTCCTTCCACCATTGCACGTCGTGCCCGTGGCCGAGCGCCACGTAGTTCCAGGACCGCTTCGCGATCTCGTCCATGCGGTAGGTGTCGATCAGGCCGTTGACGCCCATCAGCCCGCGTTCCCGGCGCACGTCCTTGGCGTGCATGGAGTGGATCGCGTCGCCCAGGAAGCGCAGTGCGGCGATGGGGTCGCCGCCCATCCACATGTGGTGGCTCGGGTCGAAGTTCATGCCGATCACGGGGTCCACGTGCTCCCGCAGCCGCATCATGTTCACGGGGTTGTGGATCATGGTGGCGCCGAGGTTCTCGATGGCGACCTTGATGCCGCAGTCCCTAGCGAGCGCCGCGGCCCCCTGCCAATACGGGATCAGCACCTCGTTCCATTGGTAGTCGAGCGCCTTCTCGTGCTCGGGCAGGATCACGTGGGTGATCCAGTTCGGCACGGCGTCGGCCGGACCGCCGCCGGGGCAGCCGGACATCATCACCACGGTTCTCACCCCGAGCTTCTCGGCGAGGCGGAACGTCTTCTCGACGACCGCCCGGTGCGCCGCGCCGCTTTCGCCGGGGTGGAGCTGGTTGCCCGAGCAGTTGAGCGCCGAGACCGCGAGGCCGCGGCGTTCCATCGCGTCGGCGAACCGGCCGCGCGCCGCCTCGCTGTCCAGCAGCTCGTCCAAGCGCAGGTGCGGCGCCTTCGACCAGTTGCCGCACCCAAGCTCGACGGCCTCGAAGCCAAGCTTTGAAACAGTGTCGAGCATGTTCTCGAACGGCAGGTAGCCGAGGATGTCGGTCACCAGGCTCATCTGCATCATTGTTTTTCCTCCGCTGGCGGATGGGGTTGCGCGCGGACCCGGCCCGTCACCCGACGGGCACTTCCCCGCCGCTTTCCGCCGACCGCACGACGGCTTCGATGAGGCGGAGGTTGCGCAGGCCCTCCTCGAAGGGCGGGCAAGGCGGCAGGTGGTCGAGACCCGCGATCTGCTCCAGGAAGGCGCGCGCCTGGAACACGAACAGGTCGTTCTGGCCGTAGTTGCAGCCCGGGAGGTCCATGGCCATGCCCCCGGCGAAGTTCGGGTGCGCCGGGCCGATCAGGACCTGGCGGTAGCCGTTCGTTTCCCCGTCCGGGCCGCCGTCCGCGAAGCCGAACTCGCCGGCCCGCGCCAGGTCGAACGTCGCCGCTCCCCGCTCCGCGAACAGCTCGAAGCCGAGCGAGTTGGGCAGCCCGAAGGCGACGCGCGACGCCGAGAAGGTCCCGGTCGCGCCCGACGCGAAATCGGCCGTGAAGGTCACGAGGTCCTCGTTCTCGACCGCCTCGCGCTCGTCGCTGACGGCGGCCGCGGCGGCATGGCCCACCACGGCGCCGAGCGGCACGGGGCGCTCGGCGAAAACGGTGGCCAGGGTCGCGCCGCGTATGGACCGGATCGGGCCGCACACGAACTCGGCTGTGTCCAGCAGGTGGCTGCCGATGTCGGACAGGGCGCCGGACCCTGGTCCGCCCTTGTAGCGCCAACTGACCGGCCCGCGCGGGTCGCAGCCGTAGTCGCACCAGTAATGCCCGTTGAAGTGAACGGGGCGCCCGATGGCGCCGCATTCGACCTGCTGCTTGAACGCGGCGATGGCCGGCGAGCGCCGGAAGGCGAAGCCGACCCCGGCCGTGGCGCCCGACCGCCCGGCCGCGGCGACCATGGCTTCGGCGTCCTCGATGGAAGGGGCGAGCGGCTTTTCGCACAGGACGTGCTTGCCGGCGGCCAGCAGGCCCTCGACGATCTCCCGGTGCAGGCGGTTCGCGACGACGACGCTCACGGCATGGATGTCCGGGGCCGCGGCGACGCCCCGCCAATCCGTCTCGGCCCGCTCGTAGCCGAACCGCCTGGCAGCGTCAGACGCGGTGGGGCCGTCAACGTCGCAGACCGCCACGGGCCGGATGTCGGGGAGGTCGAGCCGATACAGCGTCGGCGCCGCGCGGTAGCCGGCCGCATGGGCGCGTCCGGCCATGCCGGCGCCGATCACCGCGACGCCGATGGAGCTTGCGGTCATGGTTCGTCCTTTCGGATCTGTGCTTGGCTGCCTCCAGATCGATCAGCGGTTCGCGTAGGCCTGCATGGTGTCGGGCGTGACGAGTTCGTAGGGGATCAGCACGAAGGTCTCGACCTTCTCGCCCCGGGCGAGCTTGACCGCGGCGTCCACCGCGCCCTTGCCCTGGCCCGTGGCGTCCTGGAACACGGAAACGGCGAGGTTGCCCTTCTTCATCTCGGCAAGCGCGTCGGGGGTCGCGTCGATGCCGCCGATGCACATTTTTTTCGGGTCCCGGCCGGCCTGCTGCAGGGCGATGATCGCGCCGATCGCCATCTCGTCGTTGTTGGCGGCGATGGCGTCGATCTTCTGGCCCGTGGTGAGCCAGTTGTTCATGAGGTCGATGGCCTGGTTGCGCAGGTAGGCGGCCGACTGCTCCAGGACGACCTTAATCCCGGGGTTCTTGGCGATGACCTCCTTGTTCCCGGAGGTGCGCTCCTGGGTCGCGTTGCTGGCCAGCTCGCCCAGCATGATCGCCAGGTCGCCCTTGTTCTTCATGCACTTCGCAAGCCCCTCCATCTGCAGCCGGCCGGAGACCACGTGGTCGGACACCACGACAGCGACCTTCGGGGGCAGCTTCTCGTCGAGGCCCGGGCCGAGGTTGACGTAGACCAGCGGGATGCCGGCCCGCGTCACCATCCTGGTCATGCCCTGGGTCGCGGAGGTGTCCGCCGCGTTCACGATGATGGCGTCCACGCCCTGGGCGATGAAGTTCTGCACCTGGCTGAGCTGCCGGCCGACGTCGCCCTGCGCGTCCTCGAACTGCACGTCCACGTCCCCCATGGCCTTGGCCTGCGCCTGGATGGCGTCGCGGACCTTCACCAGGAACAGGTGCTCCGAGCGCGACATCGCCACGCCCACCGTGAGCGTCTTCGCGGCGGCGGGGGACGCGAGCAGCAAGGCTGCCGCGCAGGCGGCGAGGGCGTGTTTCACCGGGTGTTTCATGGCGTTTTCTCCAGGTTTCTTGTGGGGCAGCCGCACAGGGCCTTCCGCGCGAACCTATCCAAAGCCGCGGCCGCTGGAACGCCTTGCGGATGGGCGAGTTGATGTGTTCCGATCAAGCGCGCCGCCTTCGGGAGCGGCGGGGGTGGGGCATGTCCTTGGGGCGGCGGAGCGGCTTGCAGGAGGTTGCGGCGCGGGCGGGGGTGGGCGTCGCCACCGTGGACCGCGTGCTCAACGAGCGGGGCGGCGTGCGCGTGGACACCGCGCGCCGGGTGATCGAGGCGGCACGCGCGCTCGGGCTGCGGCGCACCCTGCCGCTGCCCTATGCCCGCAAGGCGCGGCTCGACGTGCTGCTGGCGCGGCTGGACTCGCCGTTCGGCCTGCGGCTGCAGCAGGCCTTCGCCGGGATCGCGGCGACGCTCGACCGTTCGGTCGTCGTGCAGCGCAGCGTGCTTGACCAGTCGGACCCCCGGCTGTTCGCCCGGCGCGTGCGCGAAAGCGCTGCGGACGGGCTGATCCTGTACTGCGAGGAGCACCCCGCCACCTTGCGGGCGGTCGCCGGCGCCGCCGCGCGCGGCGTGCCCGTGATATGCCTGACCACGGACCTGCCCACCGCGCCGCGCCTGGCCTACGTGGGGATCGACCACACCCGCGCCGGGCGCACGGCGGCGCTGGTCGCAGCCATGGCGGCGGGAGGCGCCGGGTCGGCGCTCGTGCTGACGAGCCGCCTGGGCTACCGCGCGCACCGGGAGCGCTTGGGCGGGTTCGAGGCCGGGCTGGGCCTGCACGCGCCGAGCATGCAGTTGGCCCGCGTGCTGCACGGGGAAGACGACCGTGACGCCTGCTACCGCCTGGTGAGCCGGGCGCTGCGCCAGGACGCCGGCGTGACCGCGATCTACAACACCGGGGGCGCGAACCGCGCCGTGGCGGCGGCGTTGCGCGACGCGGGCCGCGCCGGGTCGGTCGCGTTCGTGGGCCACGAGCTGACCGAGGCGAGCGCCGCGCTGCTGCGCGAGGGCGTGATGACGCTGGCCATCGACCAAGCCCCCGAACTGCAGGCCCGGCGCTCGGTTGAGATCATGCTGAAACGCCTCGGCATGTTCGATCCGGAGCCGCCGCCGGCCGACATCCCCTTCACGCTGCACACGCGGGAGAACGCGTAGCGGCGTGCCGCCTCCTCGCATCCGCCCGCGTCCATACCCGGGCCTGGCGGGGTTGGGACGAACGGGCGGACGAGGCGGCGTCCCTATCCGCCGCCAGCGTTCACCTGTTGAGGAACGTCTTGTAGTTTTCCATCGTCACCAGCTCGTACGGCACGAAGTCGAACTGCTCGACCTTCTCGCCCCGCGCGAGCTTGACCGCGTTCTCGATTGCCTTCCGCCCCTGGCCCTTCGCGTCCTGGAACACGGTCACGGCCAGGTCGCCCTTCCCCATCTCGGCCAGCGCGTCCGCCGTCGCGTCCACCCCGCCCACGAAGACCTGCTTCGGCGACTGGCCGGCCTGGCGCAGCGCGATGATGGCGCCGATGGCCATCTCGTCGTTGTTGGCCACGACGGCGCTGATGTTCTCGCCCTTGGAAAGCCAGTTGTTCATCAGGTCGATGGCCTTGGTGCGCTCGAAGTTGGCGGTCTGCTCCTCCACCACCTTGATGCCGGGGTTCTTGGCCAGCACCTCCTTGTTGCCCGCCGTCCGCCCCTGCGTCGAGTTGTTGGCGAGGTCCCCCAGCATGAGCACCACGTTGCCCTTGCCGTTCATGCGCCGGGCCAGCTCGGTCATCTCCAGCCGCCCGGCCACCAGGTCGTCCGAGGCCACGACCGACACCATGGGGGGCAGCGTCTTCGCGTCCGGCCGGCGGTTGACATAGACCAGCGGGATGCCGGCGTCGGTCACGATCTTGGTGATGTTCCGCGTCGCCGCGGTGTCCACCACGTTGACCACGATCGCGTCCACCTTCTGGGACATGAAGTTCTGCACCTGGCTGAGCTGGCGGCCGATGTCGCCCTGGGCGTCCTGGAACTGGATCTGCGCGTCGGGCACGGTTTTCGCGTAATCCGCCATGGCCTGGCGCACGCTGGTCAGGAAGTTGTCGTCGAACAGCGCCATGGAAACGCCGATGGTGACCGTCTTGGCATGGCCCGGCGCGGCAGCCATCAGCAGCACAGCCGCGACAGCAAGCAGTTTCTTCATTCCCGTTTTCCTCCCCGTTGGAGCTTCGACCGTAACGGAAGCCGGGCGGGGCGCGATGGCCAGAGTTGGGGGATTCACATCAAATTAACGTCGGCACGGATGGTGCCGCCCCGGCGCGTTCTGCTACCCCTCCGTGCAGAACGAGAGCCACGGTCGGCGTT
>CAXTUO010000203.1:0-5322 GCA_964247175.1 uncultured Acetobacteraceae bacterium
ACCGCCCGCTTCATCGCCCGGCGGAACGCCACGCGACGCTCCAACTGTTGCGCGATGTTCTCGGCCACCAGCGTGGCGTCGATCTCCGGCTTGCGGATTTCGACGATGTTCAGCGACACCTCGGACTTAGCCATCCGGGCCAGGTCCTTGCGCAGCACCTCGATGTCCTGGCCCTTCTTGCCGATCACCACGCCGGGCCGCGCCGCGTAGATGGTGACGCGCGGCTTCTTCGCCGGGCGCTCGATCACCACGCGCGACACGCCGGCGCCGGACAGCTTGGCGCGCAAGTGCGTGCGCAGCTCAAGGTCGGCCAGCAGCAGCTTCGAATAGTCGGTGCCGGCATACCAGCGGCTGTCCCAGGTGCGGTTGATGCCGAGCCGCAGCCCGATCGGGTTGACCTTGTGACCCATGGCTTATGCCGCCTTCTGCTGTGGCGCGGACGCTTCGGGCGCCTGCTGCTGCTCGGACACCACGATCCGCAAGTGGCTGAACCACTTCTCGATGCGCGACGCCCGGCCCCGGCCGCGCGCCATGAAGCGCCGCATGACGATGGACTTGCCGACCTCTGCCCGCGTCACGACCAAGCGGTCCACGTCGAGCTGATGGTTGTTCTCGGCGTTGGCGATGGCGCTTTCCAGGGCTTTCCGCACCTGCTGCGCGATGCGCCGCTTGCTGAACGTCAGCGTCGCGACCGCCTTGCTGGCCGGCTGGTTGCGGATCAGCCCGGCCACCAGGTTCAGCTTCTGCGGGCTGATGCGGATGTTGCGCACGACGCATTGCGCTTCATGCTCCGGCAGGGCCCGGGGAGTTTTCGGCTTGCTCATCTCAGCCCCGCCTCGCCTTCTTGTCGGACGAATGCCCGGTGAACGTCCGCGTCGGCGAGAACTCGCCGAACTTGTGGCCGACCATATTCTCCGACACTTGGACCGGCAGGAACTTGTGGCCGTTGTAAACGCCGAAGGTGAGGCCGACGAACTGCGGCAGGATCGTCGAGCGGCGCGACCAGATCTTGATGATCTCGTTGCGGCCCGATGCGCGGGCGGCCTCCGCCTTGCCCAGCATGTAGCTGTCCACGAAGGGACCCTTCCATACGGAACGCGCCATGGTCAGTGCTTCCCCTTCGGACGGCGCCGGATGATCAAGCTGTCCGTGCGCTTGTTGACGCGGGTCTTGTAGCCCTTGGTCGGCTTGCCCCACGGCGTGACAGGATGCCGCCCTCCCGAGGTGCGCCCCTCGCCGCCGCCGTGCGGGTGGTCCACCGGGTTCATCACCACGCCGCGGTTGTGCGGGCGGCGCCCCAGCCAGCGGGAGCGCCCGGCCTTGCCGATGCTCTGGTTCTGGTTGTCCGGGTTGGACACCGCGCCCACCGTCGCCATGCACTCGGCCCGCACCAGGCGCAGTTCGCCCGATTGCAACTTGACCTGGGCGTAGCCCGCGTCCTTGCCGACGAGCTGCGCAAAGGTCCCGGCGGCGCGCGCCATCTTGCCGCCCGCGCCCATCTTCATTTCCACGTTGTGGATGATGGTGCCCACGGGGATCGCCGCCATCGGCATGGCATTGCCGGGCTTGATATCGACGCGCAGGCCGGCCACCACCTTGTCGCCGGCACGCAGGCGCTGTGGCGCGATGATGTAGGACAGCTCGCCATCGTCGTACTTGATGAGCGCGATGAACGCCGAGCGATTCGGGTCATATTCCAGGCGTTCCACCGTCGCCGGCACGTCGAACTTGCGCCGCTTGAAATCGACGTGGCGATAGGACTGCTTGTGCCCGCCGCCGCGGAAGAACGAGGTCGTCCGGCCGTGGTTGTTGCGCCCGCCGGACTTGTTCTTGCCCTCCGTCAGCGTCTTGACCGGCTTGCCCTTCCACAGCTCGCTGCGGTCGATCAGTACCGTGCCGCGCAGGCTCGCCGTGACCGGATTGAATTGCTTGAGTGCCATTCGTCGCTACCCTTCGGTCAGCTCAGCCCGGTGGACATGTCGATCGACTGCCCCTCGGCGAGCTGCACGTATGCCTTCTTCACGTCCGAGCGCACGCCGGGACGGCCGCGGAACCGCTTGGTCTTGCCCTTCTGCACCAGCGTGTTGACCGCCAGCACAGTGACGCCGAACAGGGCCTCGACCGACGCCTTGATCTCGGGCTTCGTCGCGTCAATGGCGACGCGGAACACGAACTGCCCGCGCTCCGACAGCAAGGTGGCCTTCTCAGTGATCACCGGGCTGCGGATGGTCTCGTACATCGCTTCGCGCGACATGGTGGCCGCCCGCTTCCGGGCAGCGCGCACTTGGGCGACGCTCATGCCAGGCGCTCCTTGAGGCCTTCGATCCCGGCCGTGGTCACGACCAGCCAGTCGTGCCGGATGATGTCGTAAACGTTGGCGCCCACCGTCGGCAGCACATCGACGCCCACGATATTGGCGCTGGCCCGGAGAAAGGCCGCGTCCACGCTGCCGTCGATCACCAACGCGGAGGTCCAGCCCAGCCCCTTGACCTTGCCGGCCAAGTCCTTGGTCTTGCCCGTGCCGCCGGCCAGGCTGTCCAGCACCATCAGCTTGCCTTCGGCCTGCTTGAGCGACAGCGCGCTGATCAGGCCCAGGCGGCGAACCTTCTTCGGCAGGTCGAACGCATGGCTGCGGACCACCGGCCCATGCACCCGGCCGCCGGTGCGGAACTGCGGCGCGCGCAGGCTGCCTTGCCGGGCGTTGCCGGTGCCCTTCTGCTTGTAGGGCTTCTTCGTGGTGCCGGACACTTCGCCCAAGCCCTTGGTCTTGTGCGTGCCGGCCCGCCGCTTGGCGAGCTGCCACTGGATGACCCGGGCGATGATGTCCCGCCGCGGCTGCGCGGAGAACAACGCGTCCGGCAACTCGGCCGACCCGGCCGAACCGTTGTCCAGGGTCTTGATATCGATCTGCATCACGCGGTCTCCGTCGGCTGCGCCGCGTCGGGGCTGGCCGCTTCGGGGCTGACCGCATTGGGCGCTGCCAGGATCGAAGCGGGATAGGGTGCCTCCGCCGGGCGGGCCTTCTTGACCGCGTCGCGAATGCGCACGAACCCGCCCTTGGACCCCGGCACCGCCCCGCGCACCATGATGAGGCCCTTGTCGGCATCAACGCCGGCCACCTCCACATTCAGCGTCGTCACCCGATCGACGCCCAGGTGCCCGGCCATCTTCTTGTTCTTGAACGTCTTGCCAGGGTCCTGCCGGTTGCCGGTCGAGCCGTGGCTCCGATGGCTGACCGAAACGCCGTGGCTGGCCTCAAGGCCGCGGAAGTTCCAACGCTTCATCGCGCCGGCGAACCCCTTGCCCTTGGTGATGCCGCAAACGTCCACCTTCTGGCCGACGACGAAATGCGCCGCGGTCAGGGTCTGCCCGGACTCCAGCAAGGCATCCGGCGCCACGCGGAACTCGACGAGCCGCGCCTTCGGCTCCACCTTGACCCGGGCGTAATGCCCCTTGTTGGGCTGGGTGACGTTCTTCACCTTGGCCTTGCCCCAGCCGAGCTGAATGGCCGTGTAGCCGTCCCGCTCCTCCGTCCGGGTGTCCACGACCTGCACCTGGTCCAGATGCAGCACGGTGACGGGCACGTGCGTCCCGTCCTCCTTGAACATCCGGGTCATGCCCAGCTTCTTCGCGATCAATCCAGTGCGCATCGGCCCGGCCCTACAGCTTGATCTCGACATCCACGCCGGAGGCGAGGTCGAGCTTCATCAACGCGTCCACCGTCTGCGGCGTCGGCTCCACGATGTCGAGCAGGCGGCGGTGCGTCCGGATTTCGAACTGCTCCCGGCTCTTCTTGTCGACGTGCGGCGACCGGTTCACCGTGAACCGCTCGATGTGCGTCGGCAAAGGGATCGGCCCGCGAACCCGGGCACCCGTGCGCTTCGCCGTGTTCACGATCTCCCGCGTGCTGTTGTCCAGCACGCGGTGATCGTACGCCTTCAGGCGAATGCGGATGTTCTGGTTATCCATGATACTTCAATCCAGGTTCACGGCGCTGCCTTCAGAGGGGCCGGCTTACTTCGTGATGCTGGCGACGACGCCCGCGCCAACCGTCCGCCCACCCTCGCGGATCGCGAACCGCAGACCCTCGTCCATGGCGATGGGCGCAATCAGCTCGACATCCATCGACACGTTGTCGCCGGGCATCACCATCTCGGTGCCTTCCGGCAACTGCACCACGCCGGTCACGTCCGTGGTGCGGAAGTAGAACTGCGGGCGGTAGTTGGTGAAGAACGGCGTGTGACGGCCACCCTCTTCCTTGGTCAGCACATAGGCTTCCGCCTTGAACTGCGTGTGCGGCGTGATGCTGCCGGGCTTGGCCAGCACCTGGCCGCGCTCCACATCCTCGCGCTTCGTGCCGCGCAGCAACGCGCCGATGTTGTCGCCCGCTTCGCCGCGGTCCAGCAGCTTGCGGAACATCTCGACGCCGGTGACGATGGTCTTCACCGTGTTCTTGATGCCGACGATCTCGACCTCGTCGCCCACGTTGACCACGCCGCGCTCCACGCGGCCAGTCACGACGGTGCCGCGGCCGGAGATGCTGAACACGTCCTCGATCGGCATCAGGAACGGACGGTCGGTCGCGCGGGCCGGCTGCGGGATGTAGTCGTCAACCGCCTTCATCAGCTCCAGCACGGCGTTCTCGCCGATGTCCTGGCTCTTGTCCTCCAGCGCCATCAGCGCCGAACCCTTGATGATTGGGATGTCGTCGCCGGGGAACTGGTAGGAGGACAGCAGCTCGCGCACCTCCATCTCCACCAACTCCAGCAGCTCGGGGTCGTCCACCATGTCCACCTTGTTCAGGAACACGACCAGCGCGGGCACGCCGACCTGACGCGCCAGCAGGATGTGCTCGCGCGTCTGCGGCATCGGCCCGTCGGCGGCGCTCACCACCAGGATGGCGCCATCCATCTGCGCGGCGCCCGTGATCATGTTCTTCACATAGTCGGCGTGGCCGGGGCAATCGACGTGCGCATAGTGGCGGTTCGCCGTCTCATACTCGACGTGCGCGGTGGAGATCGTGATGCCGCGGGCGCGCTCCTCGGGAGCCTTGTCGATCTGGTCATACGCGGTGAAGGTCGCGCCGCCGCTCTTCGCCAGGACCTTGGTGATCGCCGCGGTCAGCGACGTCTTGCCGTGGTCCACGTGACCGATGGTGCCGATGTTGCAGTGCGGCTTGTTACGCTCGAATTTCGCCTTGGCCATCGTCAGATCTCCGTCGCCCGCCGGTCAATGGTGATTGGGGAGGGCAGGTTGGGTTGCAGTCGTTGTCAGCGTGTAACTTTGCCGGAAAGGCGTCGCTGTCTCAAGCCTACCAGCGGT
>CAXTUO010000203.1:5332-6737 GCA_964247175.1 uncultured Acetobacteraceae bacterium
GCCGGTCAATGGGAATTGGGGGGCAGGTTGGGTTGCAGTCCTCGTCAGCGCACATCCTTGCCGGAAAGGATGCGCCGTCTCAAGCCTACCAGCGATAGTGGCTGAAAGCCTTGTTCGCCTCAGCCATCCGGTGCGTGTCCTCGCGCTTCTTCACCGCCGAGCCGCGGTTGTTCACGGCGTCCAGCAGCTCGTGCGACAGCCGGTCCTCCATCGTGTGCTCGCCGCGCTTGCGGGCGCTGTCGATGATCCAGCGGATCGCCAGCGCCTGGCGGCGCTCCGTCCGCACCTCGACCGGCACCTGGTACGTGGCGCCGCCGACCCGGCGGCTCCGCACCTCGACGGCAGGCTTCACGTTGTCCAGCGCCTCGTGGAACATGCGGACCGGATCGGCCGCGCTGCCCCCGCGCTTCTTCAGCACGTCGAGCGCGCCATAGACGATGCCTTCGGCGGCAGACTTCTTGCCGTCGTACATCAGCGCATTCATGAAGCGCGTGATCACCACGTCGCCGAACTTGGCGTCCGGCAGGATGTCGCGCTTGACCGCGCGGCGGCGTCGGCTCATCGCCCGCTCCTCTTACTTCGGCCGCTTCGCGCCGTACAGCGACCGGCGCTGGCGACGCTTCGGAAGGCCCTGGGTGTCCAGCACGCCCCGCAGAATGTGATACCGCACGCCGGGCAGGTCCTTGACCCGTCCGCCGCGGATCAACACGACGCTGTGCTCCTGCAGGTTGTGGCCCTCGCCGGGGATGTAGCTCACCACCTCGTATCCGTTGGTCAGGCGCACCTTGGCGACCTTGCGCAACGCGGAGTTCGGCTTCTTGGGCGTCGTCGTATAGACGCGGGTGCAGACCCCGCGCTTCTGCGGGCAGTTCTGCAACGCCGGAACCTTGTTGCGCTTCGCGGCAGGCTCACGCCCATTGGCAATCAACTGGTTGATGGTCGGCATACGCGTCTTCCGATCCTCTTTGTGATCCACCCGGCCTGCTTAAACTGCATCATCGCCCGAATGCACGCGCCAACGCGGCCCTAGGGCCGCGTGAAACTCTACGCTGCGCACGGCCTTGGCCCCCGAACCGGGTGCGGCGCCGTGCACGTTGCTTTCTAGCGACGACCGCCTCGCAGTGGAGGATGGTCGAGGGCGCGATCTCTACGTCCGCACCCGGTGTTAGTCAAGCCTTAAAGCCCGTGATGTACCGGGCCAGAAAGGGGGCAGCAATGCACGGATTGCCGCCCCCTTCAGCCAAGTAGTCTCCGTTACTCCGCGGCAGTCCGGTCGGTGATGGCCGGCACCTCCGGACGCAGCCGCTGCTGGTCGCGCCCGGCGGCTACGGACCGCAGGCGGTTCATCACGCTGCCCGTGCCCGCAGGGATCAGGCGCCCCACGATCACGTTCTCCTTGAGGCCC
>CAXTUO010000204.1:0-6721 GCA_964247175.1 uncultured Acetobacteraceae bacterium
TGGATGCTCTGGACATACAGGTCAGCGTGCATGGGCTGTTAAGCCAGGTGCTGCCGGCGATGTTGCCGGCCAGCTTCCTCGCCGGGCTGTTTGGCAGCCGTGGCGGCAAATCCACATCCGACGTCAAGAAGGCCACGGCGCGCGAGAATGGACGCAAAGGCGGACGGCCACGCAAGCCAGCCAAGTCAAACGTCGCGTGACGCGGCATGCGCAGGCCGCGGCGGGCCAACCCCATTTGCATCCCCGCCGAACCAGCGCCTAATGAAAGCCGCTGCCATGAACAAGGGACAACGATGCTGAAACGTCTATTGGCGACATCCTTGCTGGCCCTCGGGCTGAGCACGGCGGCCGCCCCCGCCGCGACTTTCCGCTGGGCCAATGACGGCGATGCCAACTCCATGGACCCCTACACGCGCAACGAGACGTTCCTGCTGACGTTCACGCAGAACATCTACGACCCCCTGGTGCGCCGCAACCGCGAGCTGAAGGTGGAGCCGGCGCTGGCGGCGAGCTGGGAGCAGCCGGACCCGTTGACCTGGCGCTTCCACCTGCGCCCCAACGTCAAGTTCCAAGGCGGCGAGGCTTTCACCGCCGACGACGTGCTGTTCAGCTACGGGCGGGCGTCCGGCCCGGGCAGCCAGCTCAACGCCACCTTCTCCACCGTGAAGGAGGTGAAGAAGGTCGATGACCTGACCGTCGATTTCATCACCAAGGCCCCCAACCCGATCTTCGTGCAGGAGATCACAACGTGGGTGATGATGTCGAAGGCGTGGTGCGAAGCGCACAACGCGACGCAGCCCGCGGACCTCACCAAGGTCAAGGAGGAGAACTACGCCACCCGCAACGCCAACGGCACCGGCCCC
Source organism: uncultured Acetobacteraceae bacterium (assembly GCA_964247175.1). Classification (GTDB taxonomy): domain Bacteria; phylum Pseudomonadota; class Alphaproteobacteria; order Acetobacterales; family Acetobacteraceae; genus CAHJXG01. The sequence continues at coordinate 864 of CAXTUO010000204.1, forward strand.
TTCATCCTGGGCACGCGGGAGCCGGACCGGCGCACCACGCTGCGCAACAACCCGGCCTGGTGGGACAAGCCCGAGCATAACCTGACCGAGGTGACGTTCAACGTCATCTCGTCGGCCAACACCCGCGTCGCCGCCCTGCTGTCCGGCGACGTGGACATGATCTACACCGTGCCGCCGCAGGACATGGACCGGATCGGCCGCACCCCGGGACTCAAGCTTGCGGTCGGGCCGGAGCTGCGCACCATCTTCTTCGGGTTCGACCAATCGCGGCCGGAACTGCTGAAGTCGGACGTGAAGGGCAAGAACCCGTTCCAGGACGTGCGCGTGCGCCGGGCGTTCAACATGGCGGTGGACGCCCGCGCCATCCAAAGCCGGGTCATGCGCAACCAAAGCCACCCGACCGGCCTGCTGTACGGACCCGGCGTCAACGGCTACACCGAGGCCTCCGATCAGCGCATCCCCTACGACCCCGACGGCGCCAAGAAGCTGCTGACGGAGGCAGGCTACCCCAACGGCTTCGGCGTCACCCTCGACTGCCCGAACGACCGCTACATCAACGACGAGGCGATCTGCCAGGCCGTCACCAACATGCTCGCCCGCATCGGCATGAAGGTCACGCTGAACGCGCAGACCCGGCTGCAGTACTTCGCGCAGATCTCCAACCCGGAGTACCGCACGAGCTTCTACATGCTCGGCTGGACGCCTACCACGTATGATGCGCTCAACAGCCTGTTCAACCTCGCGGGCAGCCGCAACGGCGTGCGTGGGGTGTTCAACGACGGCGGCTGGTCGAACAAGGAGTTCGACGACACGCTGGACCAGATCGCCGTGGAGATCGACCCGGCAAAGCGCCAGCAGCAGATCGAGCGTGCCTCCAAGATCATCCATGACGAGGCGGCGTTCATCCCGCTGCACCAGCAGACCGTCGTCTGGGCCTATCGCAGCAACGTCGAGCTGCAGCAGTTGGCGGACAATACGTTCCCGCTGCGCTACGTGACTGTGAAGTAAGGAACGAAAACCATGCGCAACGCCGAGCAAATCTGGCAGATCGTGGACGAGAAGCGCCCGGATTACACCGCGCTCGCCGACCGGGTGTGGGACACGCCGGAACTGGCCTACGGCGAGCACCGGTCGGCCGCCGAGCACCTGGCGATGCTGGAGCGCGAAGGCTTCCGCGTCACCCCGGAGGTCGCCGGCATCCCCACCGCCATGATGGCGGAGGCCGGGGAGGGCGGCCCGGTGATCGCGATCCTCGGCGAGTACGACGCGCTGCCGGGCTTGAGTCAGGAGGCAGGGCTGGACGAGCCGCGCCCGGTGGACGGGCAGGGCGGCGTCGGCCATGGCTGCGGCCACAACCTGCTGGGTTCGGCGGCGATGCTGGCGGCGTCCGCGGTCAAGGATTGGCTGGCGCAGTCCGGCACGCCCGGCCGCGTGCGCTACTACGGCTGCCCGGCGGAAGAAGGCGGCGCCGCGAAGGGCTTCATGGTGCGCGCCGGCGCCTTTGCCGACGTGGACATCGCGATTTCCTGGCACCCGGCCTCGTTCTCCGGCGTGAACGAGGCGGTGAGCCTCGCCAACACGCGGATCGACTTCACCTTCGTGGGCCGGGCCAGCCACGCCGCCGCGGCGCCGGACCTGGGCCGCAGCGCGCTGGACGCCGTGGAGCTGATGAACGTCGGCGTGAACTACATGCGGGAGCACATGCCGGACGACGCGCGGGTGCACTACGCCTACCTCGATGCGGGCGGCATCGCGCCGAACGTGGTGCAGGCGCGGGCCAAGGTGCGCTACCTGATCCGCGCCCGGGACCTGGCGGGCCTGACTGCGCTCGTGGCCCGGGTGCGCAAGATCGCGGAGGGCGCGGCGCTGATGACGGAAACAACCGTCAGCGCGCAGACGGTCAGCGCCGTCAGCAACCTGATGGCCAACACGCCGCTGGAGCAGGCGATGCACGACAACTTCCAGCGCCTCGGCCCGCCCGAGTTCGACGACGCCGACCGTGCCTATGCCGAGCGCATCCGCGCGACGCTCACCGACGCCGACATCGCGGCGGCGTTCGACCGCGCCGGGGTCCCGGTGCGGCGCGACCTCGCGATGTGCGACTTCGTGATCCCGTTCGGCTCGCGCGGCCGGGGCGGCCACGGCAGCACGGACGTGGGCGACGTGTCCTGGGTGGTACCCACGGTGCAGGCGCGCGGTGCCACCTGCGCCGTGGGCACGCCGTTCCATTCCTGGCAGCTGACCGCGCAGGGCAAGAGCCCGGCGGCGCACAAGGGCCTCGTGCATGTCGCCAAGGTGATGGCCGGCACCGCCCTCGATGCGCTGCAGGACCCGGCGCTGATCGAGCGCGCCAAGGCCGACTTGGCGGAGCGCACCCGCGACACGCCCTACAAGTGCCCGCTGACCGAGGACGTGCAGCCGCCGATCCAGGCCATGAGCCGGGGCGTTTAGCTCAGCAGCCGCCCGCGCTCGGCGGGCGGCTGCCGAGGCCGCCGGCTTATGGCCCCATCCCGGTGATGGAGGGCGACAGCGTGCGCGGGTCCCGCACCGGCCAGCGCCCGCACTCCACCTGCAGGAGGAACTCCCCGACCAGGTGGTTGAACTGGTCGGGGTCCTCAAGGTTGATCGTGTGGCCGCAGTTCGGCATCACCGACAGCGCCGCAGAAGGGATCGCCTGCTTCATCAGCAGCGCCGGCTGCAAACAGGGCCAGTCCTCGTCGCCCGTCAGCACCAGCGTGGGGATGGTGAGTGCCCACATCTGCTCCTGCAGATCATACAGCGACGGCCGCGCGCCCTGGACGCCGAGCTGGGTGTTGGCGGAGCCGAGGGCGCTGTGCTCGGCCAAGTGCCGGGCGAACTCGGCGAAGCCGCGGGGGTCCTTGTTCTCGAACTGCACGCGGGTCGGGCCGTGGGCGTAGCGCGCGGCAAAGGCGGCCATGCCGTCCCGCTTCAGGGTCTCGGCAATCGTGGCGGCCTCGGCCTTGAAGCGTCCGGCCTGCGCCGGCTCGGCCCCGTAGCCGCAGCCGGCGACCACCAGGGACAGGGCGCGCTGCGGGTGGCGGAAGCCGAAATGCAGGGTGGCGAACCCGCCCATCGACAGGCCGACGACATGGGCGCGCTCGATGCCGAGGTGGTCGAGCACGGTGGCGATGTCGTCCGCGGCGCGGTTTTGCGAGTACTGCGCCGGGTCCTCCGGCACCGCGGAGGGCGGGTAGCCGCGGGCGTTGAAGGCGATGGCCCGGCGGCGCTGGCCGAAGTGCCGCATCTGCGGCTCCCAGCTCCGCAGGTCGCCGGCGAACTCGTGCACGAAGATGACCGGGGCGCCGGAGCCGGTTTGCTCGTAATACAGCGTCACGTGGTCGTCGGCGGCGGCATGCGGCATGGCGGTGCTCCGTCAGTCCAGGTCGCGGCATGGAGCACCCGGCCGCAGCCGTTGTCCACCGCCGCGGCCCCCTGACACGGCCTTGGAATCGGTCCATGCTGGCTCCCCAACACCGAAGGGAGGGCGGAATGCCGCGTTCGATACTGCTGCTGGGCGTCGTGTGCTTGTCTTGCAACGTCTTTTGGGGCGCCGCCCGCGCCGAAACGGTCCCGTTCAGCGCCACGCTGGCGGGCGCCAGCGAAGTGCCGCCCAAGACGACCGCAGGTGCGGGCACGGCCACCGCCACCTTGGACACCACGGCCAAGACGCTGACCTACGACGTGGAGTATTCCGGGCTGTCCGGCCCGGCGACCGCCGCGCACTTCCACGGCCCGGCCGAGCCGGGGGCGAACGCCGGGATCGTCGTGCCGTTCCAGCCGCCGGCCAGCCCGATCAAGGGCACCGCCACGCTGACGGACGCGCAGGTGTCCGACCTGATGGCGGGCAAGTGGTATGCCAACGTGCACACCGCCGCCAACCCGGCGGGCGAAATCCGGGGGCAACTGACCCGCGCCAAGTGACGCGGTGATGGCGGCCGGGCGGCCACAGGCGTTGGCCGTCCGGCATCCCATGCGCGCGGCGCGGAGGGGGAAATTCACATCGAACTTTAACGCCCGGCGCGGGTTCGATGGAGCAAGTTCCTCCCTCACCATTAGGCTTTCCCCCATGCCGACCCGGAAAACACCAAGCCCCGGCCTCGCCGGCCACGGCGCGGGGCAGCTCGCCGCCGTGCACATCGACACCTACAACGCCGAGCTGCGCGACGAGGGCGGCTTCATCGGCGACCGCGCGAGCGGACGGGCGTTCCGGGCCATCCTGGAGGACGGGCGGGAGCGCGTGCGGGACGGCGACGATGACCCGGTCGGCCCGGTGCCGAGCAAGGACATCAGCAAGAAGAAGCTCGACCGGATGGTGCTGGACGGCGATCCGGAGGCGGCGGGCGTGGTGCTCGGCACCATCGAGGAGTTCGCCCAGGAGTTCGCGACGGTGATCCGCCGCTTCATGCGGCTCAAGGAATGGCGCGGCACCCAGCGCATCGTGGTGGGCGGCGGCCTGCGCGACAGCCGCGTCGGCGAGCTGGCGATCGGGCGCACCGCGGTGCTGCTGAAGGGATCGGAGCATGAGGTCGAGATGCAGCCGATCCGGCACCACCCCGACGAGGCTGGGCTGATCGGCTGCGTCCATTTGGCGCCGTCGTGGATCTTCTCCGGCCATGACAGCATCCTGGCGGTCGATATCGGCGGCTCCAACATCCGGGTCGGCATCGTCGAGCTGAATACGCGCAAGGCGTCTGACCTGTCGAAGGCGGGCGTCACGGTGTCGGAGCTGTGGCGCCATGCGGATGACGAGCCGGACCGGGAAGCGGCGGTCGCGCGCTTGGTCGCCATGCTGCAGGGCCTGATCAAGCGCGCCGGCAAGCAGGGACTGCAGCCGGCGCCGTTCATCGGCATCGGCTGCCCCGGCCTGATCCGGGAGGACGGGTCGATCAAGAAAGGCGGGCAGAACCTGCCCGGCGACTGGGAGCACAAGAGCTTCAACCTGCCCCAACTGCTGCGGGACGCCATCCCGAAGGTTGGCGGGCATGAGACGGTGGTGCTGATGCACAACGACGCGGTTGTGCAGGGATTGAGCGAGGTGCCGTTCATGGGCGACGTGGAACGCTGGGGTGTCATGACCATCGGCACCGGGCTGGGCAACGCGCGCTTCACCAACCGGACCGGCACCGAGTAGCGCCCGGCCGCGGGGAGGGCGTCGGCCGGAGGCGAAGTTGAGCAGGTGCCCCATCCTGCGATCTGGCGACGCCCGGATGCTGCAGCCGCGCCCGCGTTGCCGGTGCAGCAACCCGCGCCATATCCTGGCGAGGTAATGAACGGTCGAGCCATGCGTCCACGCTTGTTCGTCACCACTGGCGCTCTTGTTCTCGCCGTCGCGGGCGCCGTCACAGCCTGCGGGGAGCGCGCGACCTTGCCGCTGGAAGCGGGCATCGGGCCAAGCCCGGCCTTGCCGGCGCCGCATCCGACCCTGCTTCCGACCGTCCATGTCGCCACGGCGAAGGGCTGGGCGGTGGGCGCGGCGCCGGTGCCGGCGCCCGGCCTGCACGTTTCTGCGTTGGCGCAGGGGCTGGACCATCCGCGCTGGCTTGCCGTGCTGCCGAACAACGACGTGCTGGTGGCGGAAACCAACGCGCCGCCGCGGCCGGACGACGCAAAGGGCGTGCGGGGCCTCGTGCAGCGGGTGCTGTTCTCGAAGGCCGGGGCGGACGCGCCAAGCGCCAACCGCATCACCCTGCTGCGCGACGACGGCTATGGCGGGGTGGAGCGCCACGCCTTTCTCCAAGGCCTGAACTCGCCGTTCGGCATGGCGCTCGTCGGCGGCACCCTGTACGTCGCCGACACCGACGCCGTGCTGCGTTATCCTTATCAGCCCGGCCAAACGG
>CAXTUO010000205.1:0-6633 GCA_964247175.1 uncultured Acetobacteraceae bacterium
CGGTCGCCACGCTCGTAGTGGAAGGCCAGGTTGCCCGGCGCTTCCGGCCAGACCTGCGGCGCGCCGTCCGTCAGGGCTTCCCCCAGCGCCGAGACCGCCGGCAGATCGTCGTAATGCACGCCGACCTGCTCCAAGGCGTCGCGGGCCGCGGCGGCCGTGTCGGCCACGACCAGGGCGACCGGCTCGCCCACGTGCCGCACACGCTCAAAGGCCAGGGCATGGCGCGGCGGCACGACCAGCCCCGCCTCCGGCGGCAGCGTCATGGCGCAGGGGATCGGGCGGATGCCGTCGGCCAGCAGGTCGGCCGCGGTGAAAATGCCCCGAACCCCCGGCATGGCAGCGGCTTCCTGCGTCTGGATGCCGACAATGGCCGCATGGGCATGCGGGGATCGCAGCACGAGCGCATGGAGATGCCCGGCTGCCGGCACGTCGTCCACATACCGCCCGGCGCCGCGCAGGAACCGCTCGTCCTCCAGCCGCCGCAGCGAGCGCGGGTCATCGGCGTTGCGGGTCATCGGTCACGTCTTCCAGCGCGGTGCACCCGATCACCCCGCCGCAAAGGCTTGCAGCCGGACGCCGTCGGCCTCCAATGCGGCCCGCACCGCAGTGGCCACGGCGACCGCGGTCGGAGTGTCGCTGTGCACGCAGATGGAGTCGACCTGGACTGGCAGCCTGTTGCCGTCCATCGTTTCGATGGCCCCGGCGCGCACCATGCGCACGCAACGCTCGGCGGCCTGCTTGGGGTCGTGCAGGACGGCGCCGGGCAGCTTGCGGGAGGCGAGGATGCCCGCCTCCGTATAGGCGCGGTCGGCAAAAATTTCGGACTTCATCGCCAAGCCCGCGTCACGTCCCCGGCGCTCCTGCTCGCCCAGGGCGATGGCCAGGCAAACCAGGTCGGGATCGACCGCCTTCATGGCGCGGTTGATCGCGTCGGCCACCTCGCCATCGGTCTGCGCCAGGTTGCCCAGCGCACCATGCGTCTTCACATAGGTGATCGGGTGCCCGGCATAAGCGGACAGGGCTTGTGCGGCGCCGATCTGGTAGGCGACCAGGCGCTCGATCTCGCCCAAGGAGAACGGCATGTTGCGCCTGCCAAAGCCCCACAGGTCGGGAAAGCCGGGATGGGCGCCGACCGCCACGCCCAGCTCCTTGGCTTGTGCGAAAGTCGCCGCCATCACCTCCGGGTCCCCGCCATGGAAGCCGCAGGCGACGTTGGCCGACGTGACAAGCCGCAGCAGCGCCGCGTCGTCGCCCATTTGGTAGGCGCCAAAGGCTTCCCCCATGTCGGAGTTCAGGTCTATTTGGCGCGTCGGGGCGGGGGGCATGGCACGCGGACTCCTTCGTACGTCAAGACCAACCGGTCAGCCAACGCTGCAGACTGCAAAGCTTGCACAAGGCGGGGCGGGACCCAACGCGCCTTGCAATCTCATCAGCATTGGATATTATATCCGCTACCAGGGTTTGTGAAGCCAGGGCGGCACCGGGCTAAGAACCAGCCCGCTCGGCAGGGCGTATAAGGATGAGCGGTTGACGCCGAAGATGAACCTGGCGCGGTTGCAGACGCTCATCGACTTGGTGGCAAGCACACCGGTTACGGAGTTGGACCTTACGGAAGGCGAGCTCCGGGTCAGGATCATCAAGGCCGGGGCGGCATCCGCTGCGACAAGCGGTGCCACGCTGCCCAAATCCTTCCCCAACCAGCCGCCCGCGGCTGCACCGGCCGCCGTGAAGCTGATGCGGGCGCCGATGGCCGGAACCTTCTTCATCACGCCGTCCCCGTCCGACCCACCCTTTGTCCAACCTGGCGACCCCGTCGTGAAGGGGGCTACGGTCTGCATCATTGAGGCCATGAAAACGTTGACGCGCGTTCCCGCTGACCAGGACGGCACCCTGCTCAAGGTCCTGGCAGTGCCCGGCGCGTTCGTCGAGCATGACCAGCCGCTGTTTGAGATCGGCTGAGGATGCGTCCGCTCGCCTGCGTGGTCATTGCGAACCGGGGCGAGATCGCGCTGCGCATCCAGCGGGCGTGCCGGCTGCTGGGCATCGAGGCGGTGCAGCTCCACTCTGAGGCAGACCGCGAGTCGACGTTCGTGCGCCTTGCTACCCGCTCGCTCTGCATCGGCCCGGCAGCGGCGTCGGCCAGCTACCTCGATCAGGCAGCCGTACTGACCGCGGCACGGCTGGCGGGCGCGGACGCGATCCACCCGGGCTACGGCTTCCTGTCCGAGAACGCGGAGTTCGCCGCCGCGGTCGAGGCTGCCGGGCTGACCTTCATCGGGCCGACCTCAGCCGCCATCCGCCTGATGGGCGACAAGATACAGGCCAAGCGCGCGATGATCGCCGCCGGCGTTCCCTGCGTTCCAGGGGCGGAGGACGCGCTGTCCGATTCTGCCGCGGAGGCGGCCGGCATTGCCCGTCGCATCGGCTTGCCCGTCATCATCAAGGCTGCTGGCGGCGGCGGCGGCCGCGGGATGCGCGTCGTGCGGGATGAGGCGGAGCTTGCCGCAGCGGTCGCCGCGACCAAGGAGGAGGCCGGCCGCGCTTTCGGCAACCCGGCCGTGTACATGGAGAAGTTCCTGGAAACGCCCCGCCATATCGAGATCCAGGTCCTGGCCGACGCGCACGGCAACGCCGTCTGGCTCGGGGAACGGGACTGCTCCATGCAGCGGCGGCACCAGAAGGTGATCGAGGAGGCGCCTGCCCCGCTCGTCGGCCGCGACTTGGTCGCCGCCATCGGGGAACGCTGCGCCGAGGCCTGCCGCCATATCGGCTACCGGGGCGCCGGCACCTTCGAGTTCCTGTACGAAGCGGGTCAGTTCCACTTCATTGAAATGAACACCCGCATCCAGGTCGAGCATCCCGTGACGGAGATGGTCACCGGCCTGGACCTGGTCGCGGCGCAGCTGCGGATCGCCGGCGGGGATGCCCTGTGGTTCAGCCAAGCCGATTTGGCGGTGCGCGGGCACGCTATCGAGTGCCGGATCAATGCCGAAGACCCCGTCACCTTCCAGCCCTCGCCAGGCCGGATCACGGCCTGGCACGCGCCAGGCGGCCCCGGCATCCGCGTGGACAGCCATGCCTGCGCTGGCTATGCCGTGCCGCCCCACTACGACTCGCTGATCGGAAAGGTCATCGCGCACGGCGCGTCCCGCACGGAGGCGCTGGTCCGGATGCGTGCGGCGCTGGCCGAGATGGTGGTCGAGGGGATCAAGACGAACATCCCGCTGCATCGCATGCTGCTGGACGACGCCGGCTTCATTGCCGGCGGCTCCAGCATCCACCACCTCGAACACCGCCTGGCAGGCCGCCATGGCTGACCCGGCCGCCCCGCCACCTTACGACATCAGCCCGATGGGAGAAGGCGCGGTCCTGCTGCACTGCGCCCCGCCGCTTGACCTCCGGGTGCAGGAAACGGTTTGGCAGGTCGCCCACGCGGCGGCGGCCTGGCCCGGAGTGCGGGAAGCCGTGCCCGGCGTCAACAACCTGCTCGTGATCTTCGACCCCCTTGCCACGGACCCGGACGCCATCGCGCGGCATCTCGGTCAGGCCTGGGCCGCCGCTGGCCGCTGGACCGAGCCGTCGAAGCTGATCGAGGTGCCGGTCCTCTACGGCGGCCGATATGGTCCCGACCTGCCGGAACTGTCGGCGCTGACGGGCCTTCCTGCCGCTGACATCATCGGGCTGCATGCGGCAGGAACCTACGTCGTCATGGCCGTCGGTGCCCTGCCCGGCTTCGGCTACCTTGCCGGGCTGGACCCGCGCCTCGCGATGCCGCGGCGGGCGACGCCGCGCCTGCGGGTGGAGGCCGGGTCGGTGGCCATCGGCGGCGCGCAGACGGCGGTGCTGACGACGACCTCGCCTTCCGGCTGGAACGTGATCGGCCATACCGACGCCGTCTTGTTCGACCTGCGGTGGGACCGGCCGTCGCTGCTGGCCCCCGGCGACCAGGTCCGCTTCGTGGTGAAAGAGGCGCTGGCGTGATCGAGGTCCTTTCCGCCGGGGCAGCGGCCTCGGTCCAGGATCTGGGCCGGACGGGCCATCTGGCGACGGGCGTGGGCGGGGCAGGGGCCATGGACCGGCTTGCGTTGCAGACGGCCAACCTTCTGGTCGGCAACGCGCCTGGGGCAGCCGCCATTGAGAACGCGGCCGGCACGCTCCGCGTCCGGTTCATGGAACCCTGCGCGTTCGCGGTTGCGGGCGCCCCGGCCCGGGTGGCGCTGGACGGGGCGGCCATCCCGTCGTTCTGGTCCATGGCGGCGACGGCCGGGCAAATCCTGGAAGTCGCGCCCTCGCCAACCGGCGTATGGACCTACCTGGCCCTGGCCGGCGGCATTGATGCTGCTGTGGTGCTCGGGTCCCGCAGCACGGACCTGAAAGCGGGCTTTGGCGGGCATGAGGGCCGGCCACTCGCGCCCGGCGACCGGCTGGCGACCTGCGCATTGCCGGCCGAGGCGTGCCGTGCAGGCGGGTTCGGCGTCACGCTTCCTGCAATGGGCGGGGCGGACGGGGCAGCCACGGCGGTCCGCGCCATGCCGGCGCGCGAGCGTGGCGCGTTCTCTGCCGACGCCCAGGCCATGTTCTGGGACACGGAGTGGGTGGTGCAGGCGGACAGCAACCGGATCGGCTACCGCCTGGCCGGTCCCGTCCTGGAATTGGTCGAGCCGCTCAGCCTGCTGTCCTACGGCTTGGTGCCGGGCGTCGTGCAGGTGCCGCCGTCGGGGCAGCCCGTCGTCCAGCTCAGCGAGGCGAACACCTGCGGAGGCTATCCGAAGATGGCGGTCGTCGTGGGCGCGGACTTGCGGATGCTGGCGCAGACGCGGCCGGGCAGGGCTGTGCGTTTCGTGCGCTGCACGCAGGACGAGGCCGTGCATGCCCTCCGGGAAGAGCAGGCCTACCTGTCCGGGATCGCAAGCTGCGCGCGTAGCGTGATGCCGGGGGCATCGTGCTGAGCGACGCCGACCTTCGCAGCCTCGCGGCGGCCATGTCCCGGTCCGGCATTGCCCGGATCGAGATCGAGGGGCCGGGAGGGCGGCTGGCGCTGGAGGTGTCTCCGGGTGTCGCGCCGGTCCCTGCGGCGGGCGAACCGTCCCCGGCGGCGTGCACCATTGTGGCCGCGCCGTCCATGGGCATCTTCCGCCGCGCTCATCCGGACGGCTTGTTCCCGCCCTGCGGCGAGGGTGCCAGCGTCGAGGCCGGGCAGATCCTTGCCTTTCTTCAGGTGGACCGGCTTCTGCTGCCGGTCCAAGCCGCCGGCCCCGGCCGGATCGTTGCGGTCCTGGCGGCCGAGGGCAGCCTTGTCGGCTATGGCGACCCCCTGTTTACGACCGCGCCTTAGCGGTCGGGCGTGGGGCTGGAGGGGCAGTTGGACTTCCGTCAGCTCAGGACCTTCCATGCCGTGGCGGAACTCGGCAGCCTGAGCAAGGCGTCCGACCTGCTGCGCATCGCGCAGCCCGCCCTCAGCCGGCAGATCAAGCTGCTTGAGCATGACCTGAAGACCGAGCTGTTCGTGCGCAACGGCCGCGGCATGGTGCTGACAGGCGCGGGCCGGCTGCTGCTGGAGCGCAGCGCCGGCCTGGTGCGGCAGATCGAGCAGGTGCGGGACGACGTGCAGTCCCTGGGCGGCACGCCGTCCGGCCGTGTCGTGCTCGGCATCGTCCCGACGGTCAGCGCCGTCCTGTCCGCCCGCATCGCCCGGCGCGCGGTCGCGGAACTGCCCGATGTCGCGCTGCGCATCGTCGAAAGCTATGGCGGCCACCTGGTGGACTGGCTGCATCGCGGCGCGACCGACCTGGCGATCATCTACGGTCCAGCCGTGGATTGGCATCTGGCCGTGGAAAGCCTGGGCCGGGACGACCTCGTGGCCGTCGGACCGCGTGGGTCGGGGCTGGCCGCCCGCACGCCTGTGGACCTCGCCTGGCTGGTCGGCCAAAGGCTGGCGCTGCCCAGCCACTCGCATGGGCTGCGCATGGTCGTGGAACGGGCCGCCGCACGCCGGGGCGTCCCGGTGAACGTGGTGGTCGAGGCCGATTCCTACCGCGTCCTGACAAGCATGGTGGAGGAAGGGATCGGCCACACCATCCTGCCCCCGTCCGCGATCTACGCCGAAGTGCAGGGCGGCCGGCTGGAGGTTGCCGCCTTTGCCCCGCCGGGCATCACCCGGGAGCTTGTCCTGGCCTCGCCGATGGACAAGGCGCCTTCGGTCGCCGCCACGGCCATCGCCGGCCTGATCCGGGCGGAGATACGCGCCCTGGTGCAGGAGCGCCGCTGGGTGTTCCAGGTGGAAGGAGCCGGGCGGCCCGGCTAGGCCACCGGGAAGCCGAGGTGCCGGCGGAACCTGTTCTTCAGGAACACGCCGTCGCGCGGCGGCAGCGCCCGCTCCACATGCCCCGCCCCGATCCGCACCACCGCCACACGGGGGCCGCCTGACACCCTGCCGAGCTGCGGCTGGCAGGCCTGCAAGCCGGCCTCGTCCACGATCTCCCGCACCTCGGGAATGCCGCACCCGGCGGCGACCTGGTTCAGCCGCACGCCCAGGCCGGAGTGGCTGACCTGCATCCCGGTTTCGCCATAGTACTCGTTGGCCAGCACGACCACCGACAGGTTGCCCGGCTTGGCCACCGCAATCGTCATCAG
>CAXTUO010000206.1:0-6632 GCA_964247175.1 uncultured Acetobacteraceae bacterium
GCCGTCTCCGCTGAGAGCGTCGTCTGGTTGCTCCACGCCAAACTTGATCATTGGGCAGACCGCTCAAGAACGGGTTTTCCGAGAAGTTAAGAGCGCCGACCTGGTTGACGTCCGGGTCGGTTTCCAGCCACTCCCGCGGCTTCAGAGTTGCCTTGCAGTGTGCGGAGCCACCCGTGCACGATGTTCTCCGCCGGCAGATCCTCGATGAACACCGAAGGCTTGGTGAAGCCGCGGCGAAAGGCGCAGTAGCTGACCGTCACGCGCTGCCGCCCCCGGGTCAGCGCCACATAGGCGAGCCGCTGCTCCTCCCCCATGTCGGAATAGTCGGCCGGGAACAAGCTGGATTCCCAGGCTGGCAGGAACACGTGGTCGAACCCCAGCCCTTTGCCCTTGTGCAGCGTCATCAGCTTGACCCGACCGTCGCCGGTGCCCTCCCGCTTCGATCCTTGCCCGGATAGCGCCCCGTGCGACAGTGTTGCATGAGGCCTCGCAACTAGCGGGTAAAATCGCCGATACCGATACAATCTGCACCAATTTGGGGCCCGAACGCGTCTTCGGTGTGGCCTAGGTCATTGAAAATGCTTGCGGGGGGGGATCCGTGCAACACGGCCCCTGCGGGTGCTCTGCCAACAGGCCACCTAAGCGGCGTCAGGAGCCCTTCAGCGCCGCATTGGATCGGCCGAACACCGCGGCGAGAAAGCGGCCGAGATCGCGATTGGACTGCGCACGCACGGCGTCGTCGCCGCCGATCGGGTAGGGATTGGACGACATGCAGAGCAGCAGCAGCGCGCGCCGCGTGACCGGGCCGGACATCACCATCCCGCTGCCGGCGGCGTGGATGCGGCCCTGCCGGTCCACCCGGAACGAGCAGGCCGACAGGTTGTGGCCGATCAGCATGCGGGGCAGCTCGCCATCCCACTGGTGCACCGCGCCGGGGTAGGAGACGATGTCCACCGTGCTGCCACCCGCACGGAGAACCTGCGCGGCCTGCCCGCAGCGGTCGGGCCGGATCAAATCGTCGCCGGCGCCATACAGCATCAGCAACGGCGCCCCCCTTGGTGCGGCTGTCGTCGAAGCGGGCGATGCACGGGCCGTAGAACGCCACGTGCCCGGCAAACCGCAGGCCAGGCGGCACGAAGCGGTCCGCCATCTGCGCGTAGAGTGCATACATGGTCGCCATGCCCCCGTACGAGAACCCGGCCAGCACCACGTGCCGGCGGTCGATCTCCGGCCGGCTGGCGAGAAAGCGCAGCCCCGCATAGGCGTCGGCCACGAACATGGTTTCCGTGATGTTCAGCAGGCGCTGGTTGAACGAGCCGCCGAGATCGGGCCGGGCCCCGAAGGTGTCGATCACAAGCACCGCAACCCCCATGCTGGCGAGCTGCGGGCCGTAGGTGCCGCCCCGCTCGGCGATGTTGCCGGCGGTGCCGTGCAGCATGACCACGGCCGGCACCGTCCCGGGGCCGTGCGTGCCTGGCGGCAGGAACAGCGTGGCCCTTGCCGCGGCCGCCGGGGCGTTCGACGTGCCGGCATCGGCAGGACCGAACGGGCTGGAGGAGGGAAAACCTACCTGCTCCGCGGTGACCGGGGGCAGGTGAGCCGGGTCCGGCCATAGGTCGGTGATGCGTGGCTGAGCAGCGGCGGCCAGCGGCAGCAGGCCGAGCAGGAGGACGAGGGTGCGGAGCATCATGCCTGGTCAGGTTGGTGCGCAGTCCCGGAACGACCATGGGGGCTGCCGGCCCGTAACCGCGGTGTCCAGGGGAGTTCGGTGTCCGCTGGCCCGCATTGCCTGCTCCAGAATGGAATATCCGATACCGGTCAGTTCTGGTCGCGGCGGCTATGCGCCCATGCCGGCTCTTCAAAGCGTTCGCGCCCGCTCTCGGAACCGGGCGTTCATCCGCGTCCGGAGAAAGTAGCCTCCTGGCAGGCTGGTCGGACGCTGCGGAGACTACATCACCGGCGACAGGTTGCCGTCCACGTTGATCGCCGTTCCGGTGACATAGCCGGCTGCGTCCGAAGCCAGGAAGCAGGCGACGTTGGCGAACTCCTCGGCGGTGCCGACCCGGCCCATGGGGATTCCCTTGCCCATGTCGGCGAGGAAGTCGTCATAGAGCTGGTTGGTCTGCTGGTGGGCATGTCGGCGGGCCCACTGGTCGCTCTCGATCAAGCCGACATGCAGCGAATTGACCAGGATATTGTGGGCAGCACCTTCTCCGGCCAGCACCTTGGTAAGGGCCATGCCCGCCGCCCGCGACACCGCGGTGGGGGCGCCGCCGGCCTTCGGCGCCTTCGCGCCGATGTTCAGCACGTTGATGATCCGACCCCAGCGCTGTTCCACCATCTGCGGCCAGACCAGCCGCGCCAGGCGGATGGCGGCGAACAGCTTGAGGTCGAGGTCGGCCTGCCACCCCTCGTCGGTGATGGTCGTGAAGGCACCCGTCTGCGAGGTGCCGGCGTTGTTCACCAGGATGTCCACCCGGCCCAGCCCGGCCATGACCTCGCCGTAGGCCCGCGCGATCTCCCTGGCACTGGAAACGTCGCAAGTCACGGCTAGGATGCGGCCGCGCGCCGTTGTGCCGACCGCTTCCCGGGCCGCTTCGAGAACGTCCGGCCGGCGCGCCAGCAGCGCGACATCCGCGCCGCTGGCCGCCATGCGGCTCGCGATCGCCAGACCAAGGCCTTTGCTGCCACCAGTGACCACGGCTGCGCGGCCGTCCAGCTTGATGTCCATGCCTACTCCCACCATTCCGACTGGCTGCCGAGGGCCCGGGCGGGCCTCCGATGCCGGACGACGCTGTCTACACTCTCGGCAGCAACCCGCAATGCGGCAAGAGGGCGTTCGCTCAGGGCAGAGACCGCGCCGTGCCTTGGGACATGGTGGCAGCCCCTTTTATGGCCATCATCGGTCGCTGGTGACGGGCAAGCTCAGCGAACAGCAGCTTCCTGCCCGAAAGCAGAAAAGCAGTTCGGCAGGTGTCGGCAGAAACTGCTCGAAACTTCCCGGACAACAGTCAACGCGGTGTGTTCCACCGTGTGCATGGCCACGTCAGGCTGGGACCGCCCCCAAACACTATGACCATGGCCAGTGGACGCCGTCAGGGGATGCGCCTACCGTAAAGCGCGGAGGAAAGCCGATGCAAAGCGGCGCTATCGATTGCGACATTCACCCGAGCGTGCCGAGCATGGCGGCGCTGACGCCCTTTATGGAGCCGCACTGGCGTGAACAGGTCGCAGTGCGCGGCATCGACGGGCTTGATCTGTCCAGCTATCCAACCCACGCTCCGGATGCCGCCCGGGCCGACTGGCGCATCGCCGGGCAGAAGCCCGGGACGCACCTCGAGGCGTTGCGCCGCAACGCCCTGGACGGGTTCGGCAGCTGCGTTGCCATCTGCAACGTGCTTTACGGCGCACCGGCTCTGTTCAACCGACATTTCGCAACCGTGCTTGCCCGGGCCACCAACGACTGGTTGGCCGCCGAATGGCTTGACCGAGAACCACGGCTGCGCGGCTCGATCACCGTGGCGCCGCAGGACCCAGCCGGAGCCGTGGCCGAGATCGAGCGCCGGGCCGCAGACGGGCGCTTCGTGCAGGTGATGCTGCTCGCTTCCAGCGACGCGCCGTTGGGACAGCCGGCGTTCTGGCCGATCTACGAGGCTGCCGAGCGCTGCAAGCTGCCGGTCGGGGTCCACGCCGGAAGCACCTATCGGCACGCCAGCACCGGGAACGGCTGGCCGTCCTACCATCTGGAGGACGTTGCGGTTCGTGCCCAGGCCTTTCAGGGGCAACTGCTCAGCCTGGTGCATGAAGGCGTCTTCACGAAGTTCCCCACGCTCCGCTTCATCATGATCGAGGCCGGGTTCACCTGGCTGCCCAACTTCCTGTGGCGCGCCAACAGGACCTGGCGCGGCGTGCGCGCCGAGGTGCCCTGGGTTGACCGACCGCCAGCCGAGCTAATCCGCGAGCGCGTCCGCTTCACCCTGCAGCCCGGCGATGCCCCGCCTGATGCCGCGGGTATGGAGCGGGTGCTGGACCAGATCGGCAGTGAGAACATGCTGCTCTACTCGACCGACTGGCCACACTGGCAATTCGACGGCGACGATCCGTTCCCGGCTGGGTTCTCCCCCGCGCGCCGCCGGCGCGTGATGCTCGACAACCCGCTCGCGACCTACCCCTCCCTGCAACAGGTGACGGCATGACCCCTGACGACGTCCGCGTGCTCGGGTCCGGCCCACTGCCAATCGAAGACAGGCTCCGGCGCGTCGACTGCGATGTGCATCATTCGCTGCGCAGCCTGGAGGACCTGAAGCCGTTCCTGTCGCGGCGGTGGTGGGACCACCTCCAGAGCTACGGGCTGCGCATGCCAGTGCCGTTCAGCGGATCTCCGCCCTACCCAAAGGCGACTCCAGCCCTGTCGCGCACAGACTCCTGGCCGCCGGCCGGCGGGCCACCGGGTTCAGACCTCGACTTCATGCGTGAACAGTTGCTGGACCGCTACGACATCCAGCATGGCTTGCTGCACCTGCTCTACCCGTGCGGCATGGACCAGCGTAACCAGGCTTTCGGGGCGGCGCTGTGCCGGGCCATCAACGAGTGGGTGGTCGCGGCCTGGACGAGCCAGGAACCACGCCTCAAGGCCGCGATTTCAGTGCCCGGCGAGGATGCAGCTGCTGCCGTGGCCGAGATCGAGCACTGGGCCGGTCACCCCGGCTTCGTGCAGGTGGCAATGGCCACGCATTCCATCGAGCCGTTGGGACGCAGCCGCTACTGGCCGGTCTACGAGGCGGCGGTGGGCCAAGGCTATCCGATCGGGCTGCACACCTCCGGCTACAACGGCAACGCCATCACACCCGCGGGATGGCCGTCCTTTTACGTCGAGGAGCAGCACGGCGTGGCGATCTCGCAGCAGGGCGTGGCCATCAGCCTGGTGACGGAGGGCGTGTTCGCCCGCCTGCCGGAGCTGCGCGTTGTGGTAGTCGAGGCCGGGTTCGCGTGGGTTCCCTCGGTCGCTTGGCGGCTCGACCGACACTGGTCCCGCATGCGCGACGAGGTGCCGCACCTCGTGCGTCCGCCGTCGGAGTATATCCGGGAGAACCTGTGGTTCACGACGCAGCCGATGGACGAGCCGGAGCGCCCGCGCGACCTGCGGCATATCCTGGACTGGATCGGGTGGGACCGGGTGCTGTTCGCGTCAGACTACCCGCACTGGGACATGGACAGCCCGGAACTCGGTTTTAAGCTGCGCATGACGACGGAGGAGCGACGAGCGATCTACGGCAACAACGCCCGCGCGGTATACGGCTTGGCTTGATGGCGCGACACGTCATCGCGGCCGCAGCGGACATTCCACCGGGCGGGCGAAAGATCGTCGCCGTGCAAGGGCGCGAGGTCGGCGTGTTCAACCTCGGTGGGGAGTTCTATGCGCTGCTGAACCGTTGCCCGCACCAGGGCGGGGCCCTGTGCCTGGGCCGCCAAGTGGGGCTGGTGACATCATCCGAGCCCGGCCGCTACGATCACAGCCGCCCAGGCGAGATGCTGAAATGTCCGTGGCACGGTTGGGAGTTCGACATCCGCACTGGGCAAAGCTGGTGCGACCCGGACGATCTCCGTGTCCGCCGCTATGCCGTCCAAGTCGAGCCGGGCGAAGCGCTGGCCAAGGGGTCGTTCGTCGCGGAAACCTTCACCGTGTCTGTCGAACAGGACTACCTCGTCGTCGAGATCTGATGCCGCAAGGCAGCTTGCATGACGACCACAGCCCGAGCAGAAGCAGGAGCAACAATGCCCGTCGATACACGTCCCTTCGGCCCGGACGCCACGCCCGTTTCGCTGCTCGGCTTCGGCTGCGGGGCCGTGGGCGGGCTGATGGTGCGCGGTGCGGTCGCGGACCAGGAGCGCGCCGTCGCCCGCGCGCTGGAGGCGGGCATCAACTACTTCGACACCGCCGTCCAGTATGGCGATGGCGCTTCGGAACAGCACCTGGGCGGCATCCTGCGCAGGCTCGGGGCGAAGGACGCCCTGGTCGGCACCAAGGTGCGCCTGCGCCCAGCCGAGTTCGGGCGCATCGCAGCCGCGGTGGCGGCGTCGCTCGACGGCAGCCTGCGCCGCCTGCAACGGGAGCACGTGGACATCTTCCACCTGCACAACGCCGTCACCACGGCCGGAAACGGCGAGAGCCTGAGCGTGCGCCAGGTGCTGGAAGAGGTGGTTCCCGCCTTCCAGGCGCTCCGCGCCGCCGGCAAGCTGCGGCTGCTTGGGCTGACCGCCGTCGGCGAGACCGCGGCCTTGCAGCAGGTCATCGACGCCGGCGTGTTCGGCAGCGCCCAGGTCACCTACAACATGCTGAACCCCTCGGCCGGCAGCGCCTTGCCCCCTGACTACCCGGCACAGGACTACGGCCAGCTGTTCGCGCGCACGCGCCGGGCGCGCGTCGGCGTCGTCGGCATTCGCGTGCTGGCGGGAGGCGCCCTCAGCGGTGTGGCCCACCGCCACCCCGTCGCCAGCCCCGAGCCGGAGCCGATCGGCTCGGCGTTGTCCTACAAGGCCGACCTGGGCCGGGCGGCCCGGCTGATGCCGTTGGTGGCGGAGGGGTTCGCCGCCTCGCTGCCGGAAGCCGCCATCCGCTTCGCCATCGCCCA
>CAXTUO010000207.1:0-6621 GCA_964247175.1 uncultured Acetobacteraceae bacterium
TGAACATCGGCAGGCAGATGGACGGGAACACCCGCATGAACAGGCCGCGGGTGGATTGGGCCTCAGTCGGGTCGGGCGTCGCGGGTGACGCGGAGGTCACGTTTTGCAGCAGGGGCGTGTCGGGGGGCATGGGCGCCCGGCAGCCTAGACCGCCCGGCGGGCGCTGGCCACCGCCGGGGCCATGGTGGCGCCGCGGCTCATGCCGGGATCTCGCGGCCCATGGCGAGGAACTTCTCGCGCCGCCGCGCTTGCAGCGTCGCGGCATCCAAGGGCAGCAGCGCGGCCAGCGCGTCCCCTACTGCGGCGCCGACGCTCGCGATTGTCTCGGCCGGCATCCGGTGGGCGCCGCCGATCGGCTCGGGCACGATGGCGTCGATCAGGCGCAGCGCGTGCAGGTCGGTCGCGGTGAGGCGCAGCGCTTCCGCCGCCACGGCCGCCTGCGCCGCGTCGCGCCACAGGATGCTGGCGCAGCCCTCCGGCGAAATGACGGAATAAACGGCGTGCTCCAGCATCAGCACCCGGTCCCCGGCGGCGAGCGCGATGGCGCCCCCGGAGCCGCCCTCCCCGATCACCGTGGCGACGATGGGCACGGGGGCGAGGAGGCAGGCCTCGATGGAGCGGGCGATGGCCTCGGCCTGGCCGCGCGCTTCCGCGTCGATGCCGGGGAAGGCGCCGGCGGTGTCCACGAAGGTCAGCAACGGCAGGGCGAAGCGGGTGGCGAGGTCCATCAGGCGGCGCGCCTTGCGGTAGCCCTCCGGCCGGGCCATGCCGAAGTTGTGGGCGACGCGGGTGTCCGTGTCCGACCCGCGCTCGGTGCCCAGCACGACGACGGAGCGCCCCCCGAACCGCCCGAGGCCGCCGACCACGGCCGCGTCGTCGGCAAAGGCGCGGTCGCCGGCCAGGGGCGTGAACTCGGTGAGCAGGCCGTGGATGTAGTCCAGCGCGTGCGGGCGCTCGGGGTGGCGGGCGACCTGGGTCTTCTGCCAGGGCGTCAGCTTGGCGTAGGTCAGGCGGAGCTGCTTGTCCGCCTTGTCGGCCAGGCGCTGCACCTCCTCCTCGATGTTGATGCCGCCCGGCTCCTGGGTCCGCCGCAGCTCCTCGATGCTGCGCTCAAGCTCGGCGATGGGTTTCTCGAAATCAAGGAAGTGACGCATCGGCGGGGGCTTAGCCCGGCTGCGACCGTTACGCCAGGGGATGATGCAGGGCGACGAGCTGCTGCAGCCGCTCCGCCAGCACATGGGTGTAGATCTGCGTGGTGGCGATGTCGGCGTGGCCGAGCAGGGTCTGCAGGCTGCGCAGGTCGGCGCCGCCGGCCAGCATGTGGCTGGCGAAGCTGTGGCGCAGGACGTGCGGACTGACGCGGGCGGGGTCGAGCCCGGCGCCCAGCGCCGCCTGCTTCAGCAGCAGCGCGAAGCCCTGCCGGGTCATGGGATGGCGCGGGTCGCGCCCGGGGAACAGCCAGGGGCTGTCGGTCGCGGTGCCCAGCGCCGCCGCCGCGTCCCGGGCGCGGTCGGACAGCAGCACCATGCGCTCCCGCCCGCCCTTGCCGCGCACGATCAGCGTTTCCGACGCCGTCGCCAGCGCGGCGCGCGTCAGGCCCAGCAGCTCCGACACGCGCAGCCCCGTGCAGTACAGGATTTCAAGCGCCGCGCGTCCCAGGAGGCCCGTCACGCCGGGCCGGGCGGCGGCGGCGGCCAGCAGCGCATCGACCTCCGCCGCTGCCAGGTATTTGGGGAGCGTCGCGGGCAGGCGCGGCGCGTCCAGCCGCTGGGTCGGGTCATCCGGGCGCGCGCCGTCCTGCATCAGGAAGCGGTGGAAGCCGCGCAGGCAGGACAGCCGCCGCGCAGCCGTCCGGGCGGACACGGTGCCGTGCAGCGATTGCATGTAACCTTGCAGCGTGGCCTCGCTCGCAGTGCCCGGACGCTCGCCCCGAGAGGCCGCGTAAGCCGTGAAAGCGTCGAGGTCGGCGCGATAAGCGGCCAGCGTGTTGCGCGCGGCCCCGCGCTCGGCGGCCATCATTTCCAGGAACGCCTCGACCTGCCGGTCCATGCTCCAAGGCCCGCCTTGCAGGATCAGCGCGGCTGGAAGCGATCGTTCGGCAGGACGTGCTGCACCTGCTCGGTCCGCGGCTGCGGCGGAAAGGCCCCGAGCAGCAAGCCGCCCACCACGATGACCAGCAGGACGGCGACGACGATCAGCAAGACCCGGTTCATATCCGTACCTTACAAGGCCATTCTTGGCCGCATCGTTAATTCCTGTGCTAACCTCCGCCGTTATGACGCGCAACATCGCGCTCGGCAGGTCCGGGCTGAACGCCGCCCGCGCCGGGTCTTCCCGCGCCGAGGCTGCCATCCGGCGCCTTCCGCCCCGGCTCGCCGGGCGGAGCATCGTGCTGGTCGGCCTGATGGGCGCGGGCAAGACCAGCATCGGCCGCCGCATGGCCGCCCGCCTCGGCCTGCCGTTCCGCGACTCCGACGCGGAGATCGAGCTGGCCGCCGGGTGCAGCATCGCCGAGCTGTTCAGCCGCTACGGGGAGCGCGACTTCCGCGACGGGGAGCGCCGGGTGATCCGCCGGCTGCTGGGTGGCGGGCCGCTGGTCCTGGCCACCGGCGGCGGCGCGTTCATGGATCCCCACACCCGGGCCGCGATCCGGGACGGCGCGGTTTCGGTGTGGCTGCGCTGCCGGCTTGCCATCCTGCTGCGCCGGGTCGCCGCCCGCAGCCACCGCCCGCTTTTGAACGCCGGCGACCCGGCGGAGATCCTTGGCCGATTGATGGAGCAGCGCCATCCTATCTACGCCGAGGCCGACATCACCGTCGATTGCGGCGATGAACCGCTGGAGTACACCATGACCAAGGTCCTGCAGGCGCTCGATGAATGGCGCGAGCCGCGTCGGCTGTCGGTGGCGCTGAGCGACGCGCCGTACGAGGTCGTGATCGGGGACGGCCTCCTGGCCCGCGCCGGGGCGCTGCTGGCGCCGGTGATGCCGCAGCGCCGCGCCGTGGTGGTGACGGACGAGAACGTGGCGGCCCTGCACCTGCCGGCGCTGCTCGACGGGTTGGCGCAGACCAGGATCGCGGCCCAGCAGATCGTCGTGCCACCGGGCGAGGCGTCCAAGAGCATGGCGAGCTATGGCCGGGTGGTGGACGGGCTGCTGGACGCGGGCGTCGAGCGGCGGACCACGGTGATCGCGCTGGGCGGCGGCGTGATCGGCGACCTCGCGGGCTTCGCCGCCGCGACCACCTTGCGCGGACTGCCCTTTGTCCAGGTGCCGACGACGCTGCTGGCCCAGGTGGACAGCAGCGTCGGCGGCAAGACCGGGATCAACACGGCGCAGGGCAAGAACCTGGTCGGCGCCTTCCACCAGCCGCGCCTGGTGCTGGCCGACACCGGCACGCTGGGCACGCTGAACGGGCGCGAGCTGCGGGCCGGCTATGCGGAGGTGGTGAAGGCCGGGCTGATCGGCGACGCCGGGTTCTTCGAATGGTGCGAGGAGCACGGCCAGGCCCTGGCCCATGGCGACCGGAACGTCCAGGCCGAGGCCATCCTGCGCGCCTGCGCCTTCAAGGCCGCCGTGGTGGGCGACGACGAGCGGGAGGAGCGCCCGGCCGACGGCCGCGCCCTGCTGAACCTCGGCCACACCTTCGGCCACGCGCTGGAGGCGGAGGTCGGCTATGGCGGCGCGCTGCTGCATGGGGAGGCGGTGGCGATTGGCCTGGGCCTGGCGTTCCGGCTGTCGGCGCAGTTGGGCCTGTGCGCGCCGGGCGACGCGGCCCGGGTGGAGGCGCATCTCGCCGCCGTGGGCTTGCCGAACGAGATCGGCATGTTGAACCGCCGCTTCTCCGCCGCCCGCCTCGTCGCCCACATGCGGCGCGACAAGAAGATGCGGGACGGCGCGCTGCATTTCGTGCTGGCCCGGGGGATCGGGCGGGCGTTCACCAGCTCGGACGTGCCGGCCGGGGTGGTAATGGACCTGCTGCGGGCGGCCGGGTGCGAGGCGTAGCGGCCCGCCGCGCTCACGAAGCCGGCGAAACGTTCGGCTGCACCGTGACGGAGAACGCCACGGCGATGTCGTCCGGCTCAAAGGTGACGCTGAAGCTGTCCGACCCCGTGTAGCCCGGCTGCGGGGCATAGGAGACCGCCGCTTGCCGCCCGCCGGTGATCAGTTCCGCCGTGGCGCGGCCATGGGCGGGCCGGCTTGTCACCAAAGCCGCGTTGAGCACGATCTGCAGGTCAGGGTTGAACAGCGTCAGGCTGCACGCCTGCCCGGTGTTGCCGACCGTCATGTCGGTACGGACCGCTGTCTGACGCAGGATGAAGAACTTCTTGACCTGGCACGGCCCGCTCACGGTCTGCGGCTGCAGCACGCCTTGGTCGTTGCTGGCCAGGCCGGCGCAGGACGCGCACCACAGTGGAAGCAGCAGCGGGAGAATGGCCGAACGGCCCTTGCGAACGACGGTCGGCATCAATTGCCCCGCATGTACCGGATGATGTCAACGAGGCCGGTCAGGGAAACGGGCATCACCAGCAGGCAAAAGGCCAGAAGAACGATGATCCAGGTCGCGGCATTGTCATCGGGCGTTCCGCGGCGCCGCGGCGGGTCCCCCTTCGGAAAGTCCGTGCCGTCGAATGGCATGCGTTTCCCCTTTGGTCCGCAGGCATGGCTTCATCCTTGACGTAAGGCGTCCAAGGCTTGCTGTCCATCCAGACGACCAACGTCCAAGCACGTCCGGCTACGCCCGCCCGGCTACACCTGATTGAGCAGGCCCAGCACCGCCAACGCGAACGACCCCGGCGCTTCCTGCGGCAAGTTGTGCCCGGCGCCCGGCACCACCTGCCGCGTATAAGGGCCGGTGAAATGGCGGGCGTCCCGTTCCGACTGCGCCGCCGGCGACACGCCGTCGTCGTCGCCGTGCAGCGTCACCGTGGGCACGGTGATGGCGGGTTGCCCGGCCAATCGCTGCTCGATCCCGGCGAGCGCCGGGTCGCCCGGGGCGAGGCCGAATCGGTGGCGGTAGGACTGCACCACCACATCGACGAAATCCGGGTTGTCGAAGGAGGCGGCCGTCCGCTCGAAGGTCGCGTCGTCGAACGCCCAGCCCGGCGACCACAGCCGCCACAGCAGCCGGCAGAACGCCCGGCGGTCCGCCGCGAGCCCGGCCCGCCCGCGCTCCGCGTGCAGGTAGTACTGATACCAATACCGGTGCTCCTGCTCCGGCGCGGCTGGCTTGGCGGAGGCGGCGATGTCCTGGATGTTGTAGCCGCCGACCGTGACCAGGCCGCGCGCCCGCTCCGGCCACAGCGCCGCGACGACGCAGGCTGCACGCCCGCCCCAGTCGTATCCCCCCAGCACGGCCGGCCCCAACGCCAGCGCGTCCAGCAACGCCAACAGGTCGGCCCCCAACGCCGCCTGCTCGCCGGAGCGCGGCGTTTCGTCCGACAGGAACTGCGTCGGCCCGAAACCGCGCAGGTAAGGCACCACCACCCGGCACCCCGCCTGCGCCAACGCCGGGGTCACGGCGTCGAACGCCCGGATGTCATAAGGGAAGCCGTGCAGCAGCACGACGGGGACCCCGTCGGGCGGTCCCGCTTCCTCGTAGGCGATCCGCAGGGTGGCGGTTTCGACAAACCTCATCACAGCGCCTCCGGCTTCTTGCTGCCGTGCAAACGGCCTTTTGCCCCAGCCGTTCCGTCCCAGCCAGCAAACGGAGAACGCCGCCTTTTCATGCACGTGCCTGAAACAAGATCGACTGACTGGTCAGTGCGAACTGCCGGACAGCCTGTATGCCCTTGGCATATCGCTTGCTCCTCCTTTCGGAACCACACGGGAATGCGCCATTGATGCCCCATCCCTCTTGCCACTGCTGCGGCACGCAGCTGAGGTGCGACGCGCCGGAGGCGCTCGCAGGCGGCGTCGCGGCGGTCATCAAGGAGACCATCAGTTGAATGACGCGAAAACCGCCCTGGGCCTGAAAATCCGTGGCATCAAGAAGCAGAAGGGCTGGACCTGGGCAGAGGTCGCGGGGAAGCTCGGCTACGCTCCCGTATGGACCTGCGCCGCCTGTTTGGGCCAGATGAGCATGACGCCGGAAACCGCGGAAAAGGCCGCGACCCTGTTCGGCTTGTCAGAAGAGGAAGCGGCGTTGCTGGCGGAGGCGCCATATCGCGGCTCGCTGCCCACCGCCGTGCCGACTGACCCGTTGATCTATCGGTTCTACGAGTTGGTGTCGGTGTACGGCACGACGTGGAAGGAGATGATCCACGAGGAGTTCGGCGACGGCATCATGAGCGCCATCGACTTCGACATGACGCTGGAACGGCAGCCCGACCAGAAGGGGGACCGGGTGAAGATGACGATGTCGGGGAAGTTCCTGCCGTATAAGCGGTATTGAGCGGACCGGCACGGTCCTGGCTGCCCCTTTATGCCGCCCGATCCGAGTTCGGGTCAGCCATCTCCAGCGCGCGGGTGGCAAGCGCGACCGTGCGCGGGATCGGCTTCTCGCCCTGTTCATAGTAGGCCACCATGCGGCGGCTGAGGCCAAGCGCCCGCGCCGCGCCGTCGAGGGTATAAGCCTTGCGCTCCCGCCAGGCACGGAAGGCCTCGGCGGTCAGGGTTTCCCC
>CAXTUO010000208.1:0-6566 GCA_964247175.1 uncultured Acetobacteraceae bacterium
GGGCCGCGCGCCTGGTCCCCGTGCTGGTCCTGCTCGCGGCTTGGGAGCTGGCGGCACGGCTGATCAACAGCCGGCTGTTCCCGCCCGCCAGCACGGTGGTCGCCGCCTTGGGGCAGGAGGCCGCGTCCGGCCGCTTGGCGCACAACCTGGGCGTGACCTTGGCGCGGGTCGCCGCGGCGTTCACCGTGGCGATGGTGCTGGGCACGGCGCTCGGCGTGGCGATGGGGCGGTGGCGCCGGGTGGACCGGGCGCTCGACAGCTTCGTCACCGGCCTGCTGAACCTGCCGGCGCTGGTCGGCATCGTGCTGATCTATGTGTGGTTCGGGCTGAGCGAAGCGACGGCCATCGCCGCGGTCGCGCTCAACAAGTTGCCGAGCACCGCCGTTACGGTGCGGGAAGGCGCGCGGGCGCTGGACCAAGGGCTGATCGACATGGCGCACAGCTTCCGCATGGGGTCCGGCGCCACGCTGCGTCATGTCGTGCTGCCGCAGCTTTATCCCTATCTGTTCGGCGCGGCGCGCTCCGGCCTGGCGCTGATCTGGAAGATCGTGCTGGTGGCGGAGCTGCTGGGCCGCAGCGACGGGGTGGGCTTCCAAATCCAGGTGTATTTCCAGTTGTTCGACGTGACCGGCATCCTGGCCTACACCCTGGCCTTCATCGTCGTGGTGCAGTTGATCGAGTGGCTGCTGCTGCAGCCGTTGGAGCGCCGGGCCAACCGGTGGCGGTGATGCTGGACGTCGAGGTTGCGCGCAAGACCGTTCCGGCGCGCGGCGGGCCGCGCGTCGTGATCGCCGGGCTGCGCTTCACGTTGCAACAGGAAGAAATCGTCGCCCTGGTCGGCCCGTCCGGTTGCGGCAAGACGACGCTTTTGCGCATCGTCGGCGGGCTGGACGCCCGGTATGAGGGCCGGATTGCCTGGGCCGGGGGCGTCACGCCGCGCATCGGCACCGTGTTCCAGGAGCCGCGGCTGCTGCCCTGGCGCACGGTGCGGCAGAACGTCGCCCTGGTGCGCCCGCCCGACCCGGCGGCGGCGGAGGCGCTGCTGGCACTGCTGGGCCTCGCCCCCTACGCCGATCTGCACCCGCCGGCGCTGTCCCTCGGCATGGCGCGGCGGGCGGCCATCGCGCGGGCGTTCGCGATCCAGCCGGCGCTGCTGCTGCTGGACGAGCCGTTCGTTTCGCTTGATCCCGCCATGGCGGACCAGGGCCGGTCGGTGCTCGCGACCGCCTGGCGGACCCGGCGCTGCGCCGCCCTGCTGGTCACGCACGACCTAGCGGAGGCGGCATCGCTCGCCGACCGCATCCTGCTGCTGTCCGCAGGCCCGGCCCGGGTGGTGCGCGAACTCGTGGTGCCCGAAGGCAGCCGGCGGCGCGGGATCGCCGAGGGCGCCCGCGTCGCCCAAACGCTGACCGAAGGGCTTACTTGAGGGTTTCGAGGTAGGCGATCACGTTCGCCCGCTCGTCGTCCTTCTTCAATCCCACGAAGATCATCTTGGTGCCGGGCACCACGCCGCGCGGGTCGGCCAGGTAATGGTCGAGCGTCGCCGGGTCCCAGGTGACGTTGTAGTTCTTCATCGGCTCGGAGTAGCTGAACCCCTCGATGCTGTGCGACGGCCGGCCGACGACGCCGTGCAGGCTAGGGCCGATCTTGTTCTCCCCCTCCTTGGCGGAGTGGCAGGCGGCACACTTGTTGAACGCCGTCTTGCCGAGCGCCGGGTCGCCGTCCGCCCGGGCCGCGCCGGCCGCGAGTGCTACGGCCGCCATTGCCGCCAATCCCATCAGGCAACGCCCAATCTGGTATTGCATCGTCTCTCCCCAATCGCCACGCCATGCCGGCGCTGGCCTCTGTGAGGGGATTATGGGACCCTGCGGGGGAATGTCGAGGCCGGGCTTGCCCGCCCGGCCCGCCCGGACGGTGATTTGAGATTTTCCGGCCGTGGCCCCGTTCCCACGCCGCCGCGGGCACCGTAGGGTGGGGGCGGGAACACGATAAGGAGGATGCGATGCTGGTGATTGCCGTGATGTACCCAGGCAGCGACGGCACCCGGTTCGACCGCGCTTATTACAACGAGACCCATATGCCGCTGGTGCGCCGCCTGTGGGGGCCGATGGGCTTGCAGCGCGACCAGGTGATGCGCGGCCAGCCGGCGCCGGACGGCGCGGCACCGTCCTATGTGACGATGACGCTGCTGACGTTCAACTCCATGGACGAGTTCAAGGCCGCCGCCGCCCAGCACGGCGCGGAGATCTTCGCCGACATCCCGAAGTTCTACGACGGCTCCCCGTCGCTCGGCTTCTTCGACGCCGCGGCCTGACCGATGGAGACCAAGAGCACGCATGCCTGCTTCGGCGGCACCATGGGGTTCCACAGCCACGCCTCCGCCGCGACCGGCACCGAGATGCGCTTCGGCGTGTTCCTGCCGCCGCAGGCGCAGCGGGGGCCGTGCCCGGCGCTGTACTACCTCGCCGGGCTGACCTGCACGGAGGAAACCTTCGCCATCAAGGGCGGCGCGCAGCGTTACGCCGCGGAGCACGGCCTGGTGCTGGTGATGCCGGACACCAGCCCGCGCGGCCTCAACCTGCCGGGGGAAGCGGAAAGCTGGGACTTCGGCGTGGGCGCCGGGTTCTACCTGGACGCGACCAACGAACCCTGGGCCGGGCATTACCGCATGGCGCAGTACGTGACGCGGGAGCTGCCGGCGCTGATCGAGGCGGAGTTCCCGGTGCGCCCCGACCGGCGCGGCGTGTTCGGCCACTCCATGGGCGGGCACGGCGCGCTGGTCACGGCGCTGCGGGAGCCGGAACGCTGGCATTCGGTCTCCGCCTTCGCGCCCATCGCCAACCCGGTGGCGGTGCCGTGGGGGGAAAAGGCGTTCACCAACTACCTCGGTCCCGACCGTGCGGCCTGGGCGGCGTGGGACGCGAGCCTCCTGATGCGCGCCCGGCCGTATCCCGGGCCGGTCCTGGTGGACCAGGGCAAGGACGACCAGTTCCTCGCCCCCCAACTGCATCCGGAGGCGCTGGAAGCCGCGGCGCAGGCTTCGGGCCAGGATCTGACGCTGCGGCGGCAGTCCGGCGACCACAGCTACTGGTTCATCCAGAGCTTCATGGGCGACCACATCGCGCACCACGCGCGGCAGCTCGGGTAGGAGCGATGCGCGCGGCGTTGGTCCTGCTGGCGCTGTGCGGCGTCCTGCGCCCGGCCCTGGTGCAAGAGGCCGGGGCGCAGGAGCGCATGGCGTTCTGGAACCTGACCTCCTCCACCATCACGGACCTGGTCATGGCGCCCGCCGGCGCGGAAGGCGCGGCGCCGGGGCCGTTCGGCCCCAACCAATGCGCCAACGACCGGGACGGAACCGTGGACCATGACGAGCGGCTGCGCCTGACCGGCATCACGCCCGGGCGCTACGACGTGCGCCTGGCCACCAAGCCCAGCGCCGCCAAGCCCGGCCGGGTCTGCACCGTGCGGGGCGTGGAGGTGCGCGGCGGCGGCAAGTACTCGTTCTCCCTGTCCGACAGCGACCTCGTGGACTGCCGCTAGCCGTCACCCCGGGGCAAGCGCCGGGCTGTGGGAGGGGGATACGGCTGTCAAGGCGCACTGCGTTGTGCAGGATGTCGGAAATAAGCGACCACGGCACGGCGTGGGCTGCCGGCGCCCGATCCCCGCACCACGCTGGCGCAAGAGTGCAGGACTGTGGCAACCTCGGCCCTTGTCAGAGAACAGACAACGAGCATACAACCTTTGGTCGCATCTAAACTCGCATTTTCGGGCATATGGCAAGTATGTCTGGGTTCGGGTTTCAACTGCTGATGTGCTTCATAAGGCCATGATCGGGCCGGCGTCACTCGGGCTGCTTCGGTCCAGCCAGTAAGAGGGACGCCGATGCTGGCCAGAGACAGTCGCAACCGCAACCCCCTTCGAGACGAACTGCTGGCCGAGCTTCTGCCTCGGCAGCCGCTCCTCGCCCTCATCAACGTCGTCACGGCATTCCTGTTCGCCTCGGGCGTTGCCGATGCCGCGCCGACACCCGTGCTTGCCGCCTGGCTCGGCTACATGGTGCTGTCGCAGGCAGTCCGCCTGCTCTGCTGGCGGCGGCACGCGAAGGGAGGGTCGCCCGGCGACGCTGCCCTATGGCTGGTTGCGACCTCAGGGGCTTCCGGTGTTGGCTGGGGCGTGATCGGTCCGCTCTTCGGCAGCATCGGGTCCCCGGCGCAGCAGGTGCTCGTGCCCTTCTTCCTTGCCGGCATGGTGGCGGGCGCGGTGGCAAACCTCGCCGGCGATCTCACGGTGCTCTACGCGTTTGTCGTCCCAGCGCTCCTGCCGGTCACGGTGCGCCTTGCCTTCACCGGAGAACCCGTCGCGCACACGATGGCGCTCACGATCCTGGCCTACGCGGTAGGGCTCTCGGCGGTGGCCTATCAGGTGCACCGCTCGCTCCGGCGCTCGGCCCAACTGCACCTCGAGAATGCGGAGCTCGTCACAGACCTGCAACGGGCGCGGTCCGGCCTCGAGCGGCTGGTCGAGCGGCGTGGCGCCGAGCTGGATGCGGTGATGGAAACCGTGCCGGTGGCCGTCTGGCTCGCGCATGATCCTGAGGCCCGGCGGATCACGAGCAGCCGCCGCGCGGCTGAGATGCTGCGCCTCGAGCCGAAAGCCGCCGAAGCCCTTTCTGCACCGGAAAGCGAGTGGCCGGGGCACATCCGGGTGCTCAGGGAAGACAAGGAGGTGCCGGCCGAGGACATGCCCCTGCGGCGGGCTGCGCGCGGCGAAACGGTGCAAGGCGAGGAGCTTCGGGTGGTCTTCGAGAACAGCGCCTTCTTCGACATGCTGATCAGCGCCGCGACGGTGCGGGACGCGGAAGGCAAGCCCACCGGCGCGGTCGGCGCCGCCATGGACATCACGGAACGCAAGCGGGCCGAGGAGCGGGTCAGGCACTTGGCCCACCACGATCACCTGACGGGCCTGCCCAACCGGGTCCTGCTTCACGAGCGGCTGCAGCAGGCGCTCGGGCTTGCGGGTTCCAGCGGCTCGCGCCTCGCCCTGCTGCTGCTCGACCTGGACCATTTCAAGGACATCAACGACACGCTGGGTCACCCAGCCGGCGACGGGCTGCTGCGTGCGGCCGCCGAGCGGTTCAGGCGGGCACTGCGTCCCGGCGACACCCTGGCCCGTCTTGGCGGCGACGAGTTCGCCGTCGTGCAGCCCGGCCTGGCGGGAGGCGAAGGAGCGGCTGCGCTGGCGCAGCGCCTGATCGACGCCCTCGCCAAGCCCTTTGTGCTGGCGGCGCAGGAGGTGCACGTTTCGGCCAGCGTTGGGATCGCGCTGTCCGAGGGGAAGCTTGACCATGCGGACGAACTGGTCCGGAAGGCCGACCTGGCGCTCTACAGGGCCAAGCGGGAAGGCCGCGGCCGGTTCAGCTCCTTCGAGCCGTCCATGGACACCGAGGTGCAGGCCCGGGGACGGCTCGAGCGCGAACTGCGCGCCGCGCTCGATAAAGGGGAGTTCGTGCTGCACTACCAGCCGCAGGTCGATCTCAGGACCGGCCGCGTGGACAGCGTGGAAGCGCTGGTGCGTTGGCGCCACCCGGAGCGCCGGCTGGTGCTGCCCGGCGAGTTCGTTCCCGTTGCCGAGGCGAGCGGCCTGATCCGCCCGCTCGGCGCCTGGGTGCTGGGCGAGGCTTGCCGGCAGGCGAGGGCCTGGCAGGACGAGGGCCTCCAACTCGCGATGATGGTCAACCTGTCGCCGGCGCAACTGCGCCACGACGGCTTGCTGCACGAGATCGACGGCGCCCTGAGCGCAAGCGGCCTCGACCCGCGTGGCCTCGAGCTGGAGATCACGGAGAACCTTTTCATGGAGCGCTCCGAGGGCACGATCGACCGGGCCTTGCGCGGCCTCGCTGCACGCGGCATCCGCCTGGCGCTGGACGACTTCGGGACGGGCTACAGCTCGCTGGCCTCGCTCCGGCGCCTGCCGGTGACGAAGATCAAGATTGACCGCTCCTTCGTGCGAAACATCGGCTGCGATCCGGAGGACGAGGCGGTGGTGCGGGCGATGGTGAGCCTCGGCCACGCGCTCGGCAAGCGGGTGGTGGCGGAGGGGGTGGAACATGAGGCGCAGCTCGCGTTCCTGCGCCGGATCGGCTGCGACGCGGCGCAGGGCTTCTTGCTCGCCCGGCCGCAGGCGGCGAAAGAGCTCAGGCTCATGCTTAGGAGTTTGTCTCCCGCGGTTGTGGGCATGCCAAGCTGACGAAGCCTTTTGGCTGAGGCTTCCCCGCAACGCTGCCCTGCCCCGTGGCGCCGGCAGGTTCCATGCGGGCGGGACCGCCCCATTTGCAGCACCATGCCAACCGTCCCCGCTCTCCGCCGCCCG
Organism: uncultured Acetobacteraceae bacterium; assembly: GCA_964247175.1. Taxonomy (GTDB): domain Bacteria; phylum Pseudomonadota; class Alphaproteobacteria; order Acetobacterales; family Acetobacteraceae; genus CAHJXG01. The sequence goes on from CAXTUO010000208.1 coordinate 6,370, forward strand.
TTCATCCTCGCCTCCGTGATGGCCGCGTTGTTCATGATCGCCATCGAGGCGACCATCGTCTCGACCGCCATGCCGCAGATCGCGGGACAGCTTGGCGACCTGCATCTTTATTCCTGGGTGTTCTCCTCGTTCCTGCTGACGCAGACGGCGACCACGGTGGTGTTCGGCAAGCTGGCGGACCTGTATGGCCGCAAGCC
>CAXTUO010000209.1:0-6556 GCA_964247175.1 uncultured Acetobacteraceae bacterium
GTCGTGACCATCACGAGCACCGAGCGCGTGCAGGCGGAGCGGGCCAACTCGCCCTTCCCGCAGGGGTCGGAACAGGACCAGGTGTTCCGCCACTTCTTCGGCGGCGACGGCCGGCCCGGCGGCGAGGAGGCGCGTCCGACCAAGGCGCTCGGCTCCGGCTTCATCGTCGATGCCGAAGGCCACGTCGTCACCAACAACCACGTCGTCGATGGCGCGACCAAGGTTGTCGTGACGCTCGATGACGGGCGGGAGCTGGACGCCCGCGTGGTGGGCCGTGACCCCCGCACCGACATCGCGGTGCTGCAGGTCGAGGCCGGGGCGAAGCTGCCGTTCCTGTCGCTGGGCGACAGCGACAAGGCGCGTCCGGGCGACTGGGTGGTCGCGATGGGCAACCCGTTCGGGCTGGGCGGCACGGTGACGGCGGGCATCGTTTCGGCGCGCGGGCGCGACATCGGCGCCGGGCCGTATGACGACTTCCTGCAGGTCGATGCGCCGATCAACCGCGGCAACTCCGGCGGCCCGCTGTTCAGCACGGACGGCAGCGTGGTGGGCGTGAACACCGCGATCTTCAGCCCGTCCGGCGGCTCGGTCGGCATCGGCTTCGCCATCCCGTCCAACCTGGTCAAGCAGGTGGTGGCGGAGCTGGAGCAGCACGGGCACCTGGACCGCGGCTACTTGGGCGTGATGACGCAGAAGCTGAACCCCGAGATGGCGTCGGCGCTGAAGCTGGCGCGCGCCACGGGCGCCCTGGTCGCGGATGTCGAGCCGAACGGGCCGGCGGCGAAGGCCGGGCTGCGCCCAGGCGACGTGGTGACGGCGTTGAACGGTACGGCGGTCGATGACCCGCGCGCCTTGGCCCGCCAGGTGGCGGCGCTGCGGCCCGGCACGGGCACGGAGGTGACGGTGCTGCGCGACGGCGCGGAGCAGAAGCTTGCGATGACCACGGCGGCGCTGCCGGAAAAGGTCGCCGACGCCGGGGCGCCGGACAAGCAGCAAGGCGGCGGCAAGATCGGCCTGGCGCTCGCGCCGATCAACCCGGCCGCGCGGGAAAGCCTGGGCCTCGGTGACGACGTGACGGGCGCGGTGATCGCGGCCGTGCGCCCGAACAGCCCGGCGAGCGAAGCGGGGCTGAAGCCCGGCGACGTGCTGCAAAGCGTCGGCAACCGCCCGGTTGCGACGCCGGAGCAGGCGGTGCAGGCGATCCGCGCGCAGGAAGGCCGCGAGCAGAAGGGCCAGCAGGCCGTGGCGCTCCGCGTGCTGCGGGACGGCCACAGCCTGTTCGTCGCGGTGCCCGCCCAGGGCTGACGGGCAGATTGCCTTTGCGGGCGGCATACGCCGCCCGCAAAGGACCGCCCGTCTTTTTAAACGTGCAACTCACCTCGCGCCGCTGCATTAAAAGGAGGCTTGCCGGTTCATGGACCAGCAGGCCAACCGACAAAGGCGGCGACGCGCCGTGGAGCCACGATGACGAGCCAGGCCACTGGAACCAGCCAAGCCACGGGGATCAGCCAAGCACACGGCGCCCCGGCTGCAGGTCCCATGCGCCGCGCCCTCGTGGTCGGCGCCCTCGGCGTCGTGTATGGCGACATCGGCACCAGCCCGATCTACACGCTTCGCGAGTGCCTGAAGGCGGCCGGCGGCGGCACGGAAACGGAAACGGTGCTGGGCCTGCTGTCGCTGATCTTCTGGGCGCTGATGATCGTCGTGACCGTCAAGTACGTGCTGTTCGTCATGCGCGCCGACAACGACGGCGAGGGCGGCATCATGGCGCTGCTCGGCCTGGCCGCGCATTCGGAGGCGGATGGGCGCCGGCGCACCGTTCTGCTCATGGTCGGCATTGCCGGCGCCGCGCTGTTCTACGGCGACGGCATGATCACCCCGGCCATCTCCGTGCTCAGCGCCATCGAAGGGCTGGAGGTCGCCGCCCCTTCCCTCAAGACCTACGTGATCCCCATCACCATTGCCGTGCTGATCGGGCTGTTCGCGGTGCAAAGCCGGGGCAGCGAGCGCATCGGCGCGTATTTCGGCCCGGTGATGGCGGCGTGGTTCGCGGTGCTGGCGGCGGCCGGGCTGGTGCAGGTGGTGCAGAACCTCGGCGTGCTGGCGGCGCTCAACCCGTTCCATGCCGTCCGCTTCCTGTTCGGCCACGGCGTCATCGGCTTCCTGGCGCTCGGCTCGGTGTTCCTCGCCATGACCGGGGCGGAGGCGCTGTATGCCGACATGGGGCACTTCGGCCGCGGCCCGATCCGGCTCGACTGGTTCGCCTTCGTGCTGCCGGCGCTGGCGCTCAACTACTTCGGCCAGGGCGCGCTCGTGCTCGCCCACCCCGACACGACCGACATGCCGTTCTTCAAGCTGTTCCCGGACTGGGCGCTGGTGCCGGTCGTGGCGCTCGCGACGGCTGCCACGGTGATCGCGTCCCAGGCGGTGATCTCCGGCGCGTTCTCCTTGTCGCAGCAGGCGATGCAGCTCAGCCTGCTGCCCCGGCTTGATGTCCACCAAACGTCGGAGGAGGCCATCGGCCAGGTTTATGTGCCGCAGATCAACTGGCTCTTGATGCTGTGCGTGATCGGGCTGGTGCTGGCGTTCGGGTCCTCGGACAACCTGGCGGCGGCGTACGGCATCGCGGTGGCGGGCACCATGGTGATCACCACGGGCCTGCTCGCCCTCGTTGCCCGCCGGCTATGGCATTGGAGCGTGCCGTTGACGGCGGCGGTGATCGGCTGCTTCTTCGTCGTGGACCTTTCCTTCTTCCTGGCCAACGCGGTGAAGATCCCGCAGGGCGGCTGGTTCCCCTTGCTGGTCGGGGTCATCGTGTTCACGCTGATGTCCACCTGGCGCCGCGGCCGGCAGATCGTGCTGGCGCGCACCAGCGAGGACAACTTGCCGATTGACCTGTTCCTCGCCCGGCTCGACCCGTCGCTGCCCCGGGTGAAGGGCACGGCGGTTTACCTCGCGGCACGCCAGGCAACGGCGCCCTACTCGCTGACCGACAACCTCAAGCACAACAAGGTGCTGCACGAGCGCGTCGCGCTGCTGACGGTGATCACCGAGCGAATGCCTTTCGTCCAGGGCGACCAGCGCATGACGGTGCAGCCGATCGACAAGGGGTTCACCGAACTCACCCTGCGCTTCGGCTTCGCGGAAGCGCCGGACGTGCCGGCGGCGCTGGACGCGCATCGGGCGGCGTTCCCCATCGACATCCCCGAAACCTCGTTCTTCCTCGGGCGCGAAACGCCGGTGCCCACCATGCATCCCGAGATGCCCCGGTGGCGGGAACGGCTTTACGCCTTCATGACCCGCAACGCCGTGAGCGCGTCGAGCTACTTCCAGATCCCGCCCAAGCGCGTCGTCGAGCTGGGCACCCAGGTCGAGCTTTAATGCGGCTCACCCCATGAGCCGCTTCCGCGCCTCCGCCATTTGCGCGAGGCGCGCCGGCGACGGCGGCGGCATGTCGAGGTCCAAGCCCTCCATGGTGAACAGCAGGATGGCCTGCACCAAGGCGCGCGCGACCGGCTTGCTGTCGGCCGGCACGATGAACCAGGGTGCGGCTGCCGTCGCCGTTGCGCCCATCGCCGCTTCGTAGGCCGACCGGTACTCCGCCCAGCGGTCGCGCGCTGCGAGGTCCGACGGATCGAATTTCCAATGCTTGCTGGGATCGTCCAGCCGGGTCAGCAGCCGCTTGCGCTGCTCGTCCTGGGACAAGTGCAGGAAGATCTTGGCCTGCGCGACGCCCTGCTGGGCGAGGGTGCTTTCAAACCCGACAATGGCGCCGAGCCGGCGGGTCCAGAACTCCGGCCCGCTCAGGCTGGCCGGGAGGCCCAGCGCCGCCAGCCCACCCGGGGTCACGCGGGGCACCAGCACATCCTCGTAGTGGCTGCGGTTGAACACGCCGACCGTGCCGCGCGGCGGCAGGGCGCGGTGGATGCGCCACAGGAAATCGTGCGCGCGCTCCTCGGCGTTCGGCGCGGCGAACGAGGTGACGCGCAAGCCCTGCGGATTCAGCCCGGCCGCCAGCCGCTTGATCGCGCCGTCCTTGCCGCTGGTGTCCATGCCCTGCAGCACCAGCAGCACCGACCAGGCGCGCTGCGCGAACAGCCGGCCGTGCAGCACGGAAAGCCGCTCGGCGCCCGCGGCCAGCATCGCCTCGGCATCCGCCTTGGACAGCCCCATGCGGTCCGCCGGGTCGTGGTCGTCCAGGTGCACCGCCTCGCCCGGCGAAACGCGGCAGCGTGCGACCAGGGCCGCGAGGTCCGCCGCCGTCAAGAAGCGTGCCCCGCGGCGCCCGGGTTCTCCGCGGTGAACAGCCAACAGGCGGCTTCGAGCGGGGGCCGCCCTGCCCCGGCACGGTCGCGCAGCGCGGCGCGGACGGCGGCGACGGCGCGCGCCCGCAGGGCATCGTCCACGTCGCGCAGCAGGGCGGAGGCCGGGCCGGACTCGGTCGCGAACTGCACCGCGTCGTCCAGCGCCGCGGCGTCCGTGCCGATGTCCAGCGCCGCATCGACACCCACGCTGGCAACCGCCGTGAAGCCGGCCTGGGCGAGAATGGCGCCCACCCGGGCGGCGTCGGCAAAGGCGAACGGACCCGGCGCATGGGGCGGCGTGGGTGCGGGCGGCGGCAAAACTTGAAGCATCGCCGCGCGAGGCACCGCCACCCAGGGGTTGTCCCCCATCGGGCGCCAGCACAGCATCGCCAGTCGTCCGCCGAGCCGCAGTGCGCGGCGCATGTTGCGGAAAGCTGCGACCGGGTCGGCGAAGAACATCACGCCAAAGCGGGACACCAGCAGGTCGAACCCGCCCTCCGGGAACGGCCAGGCGGCGGCGTCCGCTTCCTGCCATTCGATCGCCGGGCGTCCCGCCCCGGCCAGCGCCCGTTCCCGCGCCCGGCCCCGGTCCAGCATCGGCTGCGACACGTCCACCGCAAGCACCCGCCCCTCCGCCCCGAGGCGGTCCGCAAGCAGGAGGCTGAGATCGCCGCAGCCGCAGCCGATGTCGGCCGCGCGCTCGCCCCGGCGCGGCGCGGCATGCTCGATCAAGGCGGCGGTCAACGGCCCGAACGCCCGGTCCATGCGGTCCTGGCTGCGCGCCCACCGCTGCCCCACCTCGCCGTTCCAGTATTCGACCTGGTCCGCATTGCCCGTTGCCGCAGGGTCCATCCCGTCGTCTCCCCCCATACAATCCGGCCATGCCGCCGTCCGCCGCGTCGCCCAGCATTGCTTGGCGCGTCCTTGATCGCAACTGGGCAGCACGGCACAACGTTCGGCACACGGTTTCAGGAAGGGACTATCCAATGAAGGCACTTGGCTTGGGCATGGCCGCGGCGCTGCTGTGCAGCACGGCATGGGCGCAGACCCCGCCGGCCAACCCCCACGGCACGTACTACATCGCGCCGGGCACGCCCTCGACCGTTGGGCGCAGCGGCGCTTTGAACGGCGTCGTGCCGGGCGAGGCGGTTCCGGCGCCGCGCGGCTCCATGTCCACGTTCGGCGGCCGGTTCGGCACGGAAGGCCCCCGGAGCGAGCGCAACAACAGCAGCCCGGCGCAGCCCGCCGTCACCACGTCCAACGCCGACCGCAAGACCTCCGCCGCACCGGTGCCCGGGTCCAACAGCTTCACCATGCAGGAAGCGCGCCGGCGTATCGAGACCGGCGGCTTCACGGAAGTGACGGGGCTGCAGAAGGGCCGTGACGGCGTGTGGCGCGGCAAGGCGATGCGGGGCGGCACCGCGGTGGGCGTGTATTGCGACTACCAGGGCAACGTCGGCGCGCTGTAGCCGGCGCCCCGCCGGAGATGGGTCAGGCGGCGTCCAGCGCGTCGTAAACCGCGCGCTCGAACTGTCCGTACAGCCGCATGGCCGGCGGGTCGCCGAACGGCAGGACTTGGGTCATCAGCACGCCAGCGACGCGCCGGGCCGGGTCGATCCAGTAGTGGGTGTTGAACAGGCCGGCCCAGGACAGCGTGCCGGCGCTGCGCCCATTCGGGCCCGGCTCCGCGTTGATCATCGTGGCCAGGCCCCACTTCAGGCTGGCGCCCGGGAAGGGGTCCACATCGGCCGAAATGCCCGGCGCGACCGTCCTCAGGATGCCGGCCTCGATGGCGCCGATCTGGTTCTGGCCCAGCATCGCGGCCGTTTCCGGGCGCAGGAGGCGGACGCCATTGTAAGCGCCGCCGTGCAGCAGTGCCTGCAGCAGAGCCATGTAGTCCGCTGCGGTCGAATACAGGTTGCCGCCGCCGCTCCGGAACTCCGGCGTGGATGGGGTTTCGTTCGGTTGGGACTGCAGGGAACCATCGGCCTGCCGCTGGTGCACGGCCGCCAGCCGCGCCCCTTGTTCTGGTGTGACCACATAGCCGGTGTCCGCCATGCCGAGTGGGCCAAAGACATGCTGCTGAAAATAAGCGTCGAGCTTCTGTCCGCTCGCCGCCTCGACGAGCAACCCGACCCAATCAGTGCTGATTCCGTATTCCCAACGCTCGCCCGGATCGAATGTCAATGGCAGGCGTAGGGACGCGACCTTGCCGCTGCTGAACGACGGCGTTCCGGTCGCCTTGAGGTAGC
>CAXTUO010000210.1:0-6552 GCA_964247175.1 uncultured Acetobacteraceae bacterium
AACCGCAAGCTCAATCCATTTGGCACAAGGCGTCAACGGATGACTCGGCTTGAAGCCGTCGCGCTTGTCGTGGTTCCTGCTGTCCTGGCCTGAGCAGGATGCCAGCGCCGCATTCCGGCGGCCTGCCCCTGCGTGCACCCGGCCGCGTCAGTTGACGAGGAACCCGCCATCCACCGGCATGCACACGCCGTTCACCATCGCGCTCGCATCCGACAGCAGGTAGGCGATCACGCTCGACACCTCCTCGGGCTGGACGAAGCGGCCGAGCGGGATGCGGGACAGCATCGGCCCGGATTTGGCCGGGTCGCTCCAGGCCTTTTCGGCCATGGGCGTCAGGGTGACGACGGGGTTGACCGCGTTCACCCGGATGCCCTGGCGGCCCAGCTCGTTGGCCATCACCCGCGTCATCCCGTCGAGCGCGCCTTTGGACGCGCAGTAGGCGGCATGGTCGGCGAAGCCGATGAAGGACGAGAGGCTCGACACGTTGACGATGGCGCCGGGCAGGCCGCGCGCCAGCCGGTCGCGGGCGTAAACCTGGCTCAGGATCATCGGCGCCCGGCAGTTCACCGCCATCAGGGTGTCGAAGGTCTCGACCGGGAGATCGACAAAGGCGTCAAGCTCGGTCGTGCCGGCGCAGTTGACCAGGAAATCGACGGGCACCGCCTCCCGCGCGGCGGCACGGGTGTCGTCGGCGTCGGCCAGATCGACGGTCCGGGTGCGGCAGCCGATCCTGCTTTTCAGGCTTTCGAGGTCCGCGGCGGAGCGGCTGAGCGCCACGATTTCCGCGCCCCGGTCCGCGAGGAACACCGCCGTGGCATGTCCGATGCCCTTGCCGGCTCCCGTCACCAGCACGGTCTTGCCGCTGAAGTCCATGGTTTCCCCCCTGCGTTGGCGACCCTAGAAGGCGAGGCCGTCCTTGTCGAAGACGTAGGCCCGGGCGGCGTCGAACCCGGCCGTGAACGTTTCGCCCTTGCCGAGCGTTTGCCGGCCCGGGGCCTGCAGCACGACCGGCTCCGCGGCGCGCGTTTGCGCATAAACCAGCGTGCTTCCGCCCAGGCTTTCCGACAGGTCGGCCGCGAGCTCGATCCGGTTGGGTCCGTCGCCGAGCGTCAGGTGCTCCGGACGCAAGCCGAGCAGCACCGTGTCGCCGACCCCGGGACCGGGCTGGACGCCGCCGTGCCGGCTCATGACCTGCAACGGCGCGGCCAAGGATGGGTTGGACAGGGCGAGCGCCGCCCCGTCCCGCGCCGTGACGGTCGCGGTCACCAGGTTCATCTTCGGCGAGCCGATGAAGCCGGCGACAAAGGTGTTGCCGGGCGCGTCGTAGAGTTCGTCGGGCGACCCGACCTGCTCGACCCGGCCGCCGCGCAGCACCACGATGCGATCCGCCAGCGTCATGGCCTCCACCTGGTCGTGCGTCACGTACACCATGGTCACGCCCAGCTCGCGGTGCAGGCGCGCGATCTCGACCCGCATCTGGGCGCGCAGCTCGGCATCGAGGTTGGACAGCGGCTCGTCGAACAGGAACAGCTTCGGGTGGCGGACGATGGCCCGCCCAATGGCCACGCGCTGCCGCTGCCCGCCCGAAAGCTGGCGCGGCTTGCGGTCGAGCAGCGGCTCCATCTGCAGGATGCGGGCGGCCTCCGCGACCTGGCGCTCGATCTCCGCCCGGGGCACCTTCGACATCTTGAGCCCGAACGCGATGTTGTCGCGCACGGTCATGTGCGGGAACAGCGCGTAGCTTTGGAACACCATGGAGACCTTGCGCTTGGCCGGGTCCAGCTCGGTGACGCGCACACCGTCGATGAAGACCTCGCCCTCCGTCACCTCCTCCAGCCCCGCGATCATGCGCAGCAGGGTGGACTTGCCGCAGCCGGACGGGCCGACGAACACGACGAACTCCCCTTCGCGCGCCGAGATGCTCACGCCGTTGATGACGCTGGCCGCCCCGTAGCGCTTCTCGATCCCTTCAAGCCGCAGGAAGCTCATGCGCGCACGCCCTCTTTGGCCGTCACTTGGTCGCCCCCATGGTCAGGCCCCGCACCATGTGGCGGGACACCAGCAGCGCGAAGATCGTCACCGGCAGCACGATCACGGTGCCGGTCGCCATGATCTTCCCCCAGGGCAGCTCGTAGCCCGACATGAAGCTGGTCGCCACAACCGGCGCGGTCTGCACGGCACGGCGGGTGAGCACGAGCGCGTAAAGCAGCTCGTTCCAGGAGAAGATGAAGCCGAAGATCGCCGACACCGCGATGCCGGGCACGCCGAGCGGCAGGTAGATGCGCCAGAAGATGTCGAACTGGCTGGCGCCTTCAAGCCGCGCCGCTTCCTCCAGGTCCCGGGGGATCGAGCGGAACTGGTCGGTGCAGATCCAGACGACGATGGGCAGGATGAAGGTGATGTAGACCAGGATCAGGACGAGGTGGGTGTCGAGCAGGCCGATGTTCTGCGCCACAAGGTAGATCGGCAGCGCCAGCACGATGGGGCTGATGAAGCGGTTGGAGATGAACCAGAACCACAGGTCCGACTTGCCGCGGAACTCGTAGCGCGCGAGCGCAAAGGCGGCCGGCGTGCCGAGCACCACCGCCAGCCCCGTGCTGAACACGGCAACGATCAGCGAGTTGACGATGGCGCCCACCACCTTCTGGTCGGCGAACACGTCGGCGTAGTTGGCGAGCGTCGGCGTGAACAGCCAAACCGGCGGCGAGGCGAGCAAATCGGTCTGCGTCTTGAAGGAGGACGACACCATCCAGTAGAACGGGAAGATCGTCACCGCGAACACGAGCAGCAGCCCGGCGCCGTGCAGCAGGCGTCCGATGCGCGGCATCACTCGATCTCCCGGATGCGCAGCATCATTCAATCTCTCGGTAGAAGAAGCGGATATAAACACGCGCCAAAATGATGGTGATGACCAGCAGCAGCAGCGCCTGCGCCGACGCGGTGCCGAGGTCGAACACGCGGAAGCCCACGCGCTGGATGTAAACGGAGATCAGCTCCGTGGCCGCGCCCGGGCCGCCCCGGGTCATGGTGAACACCACGTCGAACAGCTTCAGCACGTCCGCCGAGCGCAGGATCAGCATGGCGGTGAAGCCGGGCAGCAAATAAGGAAGCTGCACGTTGCGCAGCAGCGCGAGTTTGCTCGCGGTTTCCAGCCGGGCCGCTTCCTCGATCTCGACCGGCACCATGGACAGGCCGGACAGGAAGATCAGCGCGCAGAACGGCGTCCATTGCCACACGTCCATGACGCAGATGGCCGCGAACGCGCCGGCGCTGTTGCCCAGCCAATCGAACGCCGGCACGCCGAACAGCCCGATGAAGCTGTTGGCGATGCCGAAATCCCGGTTGAAGATCAGCCGCCCCAGCAGGCCCACCACCGCGTAGGTGGTGGCGAGCGGAACCACGAGCGAAACCCGGGCCAGAGCGCGCAACCCGCCAAGGCCCGGCTGGTGCAGCAGCAGCGCGATGCCGAGGCCCAGCGCGATCTCGGCCGGCATCACGCACAGGAAGAACTTCGCGGTCCGGCCCAAGGTCTCCCAGAAGGTCGGGTCGCCGAGCACCTGCTGGTAGTTGGCGAGGCCCACGAACGGGAAGCCGTCGCGCGACCGGGTGAGGTTGTAGCGCCGGAGCGACGTCACCAAGGCGAACAGCGTGGGGTAGATGCCGATCACAAGCAGGGCCAGCACCGCCGGGGCCAGGAACCACAGCGGCGTCAGGCGTCCGTAGCCGGCAGGGGAGCGTCTTGGTCGTGCGGCGGACATCAGGCGTCATTCAGCCCTGGGAAAGCGGCGCGTGGCCGGGATGCGGGAACCGGCTGCAGGCCGGTCCCCGCGCGCAGTCGGGCAGGGCCGAAGCGGCTACTGGATCAGCTTCTTCTTGCCGTCGTAGTAGCCTTCCTTCTGCAGGACGGCCTCCATCCGGGTGCCGATCTCCTTTGATCCCTGCTCGACCGTGACCTCGCCCAGCATCATCTTGGAGCCGAACTCGGCGATGATCTCCGACACGGCGGGCCAAGCCGGGAAGCGCGGCCGGAACTCCGGCACGCCCTTTTGCCAGGACGCCACCATGGGGTCCACGAACTGGTAGGCGGACTTGATCGCCGGGTCGTCATACACCGCCATGCGGCCCGACACGCCGCCGGCCTGGACGTAAGGCTTGGCGATGGCCTCGGAGGTAGCCCATTGGATGAAGATCCAGGCCGCCTTCTGCTCCTTCTCCGGCGCCTGCGAGGCCACCGCCAGCGAGAAGCCGCCCAGCGCCGGCAGGCGGCCCGCCGTCCCGGCCGGCTCCGGCGCGACCGCCAGGCAGTCGCCGAGCTTGGAGGTCTTGGGGTCCGTGAGCGTCGAATAGAACGCCGACCATTCGGTGATCATGGCGACCTGGTTCTGTGCCAAGGCGTTGACCGCCTCCGCGTGGTCCCAGCTGACGACACCGGGGGGCATGTACTTCATCAGGTTCTGCCGGAACTGCAGCCCGGCCTGGCTGTCCCGGCCGCCGAGGTTGGAATGGAACGACTTGTCCAGCAGCGAGCCGCCGGCGGGCCAGAGCATCCGCATGAAGCTGTCGGCCGACTGCGTTTCGCCGCGGAGCGACTGCAGCGCGTAGCCGTACTGCTTCTTGGCCGGGTCGGTCAGCTTCGGCGCGTAGGTGTTGGCCAGCTCGTCCCAGGTGGCGGGCGGCTTGTCAAAGCCGGCCTCCTTGAGCATGCACTTGTTGTAGAACAAGAGACCCGAGTAGTTGTCGAACGGCAGGCCATAGGTCGTCCCGCCCCAGGAGCCGAAGGCGTCGAGCAGCAGCGGGAAAAAGCCCTTGAGGTTCAGGTTGGGATCGGTGATCGCGGGGTCGCCCGACAGCTTGTTGATCGGCACGATCCAGCCGTTCTCCGCGAACTCGCCGATCCAGACCAGGTCCACGAGGGCGATGGACAGGTCGCCTTTCGAGTTGAAGTTGAGCACCTCCTTCTCGCGGGTGTTCTCGTAGGGGACGATCTCGTAGTTGACCTTGATCCCCGTCTGCTTCTCGAACTCCGGCAGGAGCTTGATGATCGCGCGGTAGCCCGGCCGGTCCAGGAAGATCACGTTGAGCTGGGTGCCCTTAAACGGCGCGGCGGCCTTGGCGATGTCCCAGGCCTGGGCCTGGGCGGGCGGCGCGGCCCACAGCGCGCTGCCGAGCAGGGCGATGGCGGCACTCACGTTTCGTAGCAGCGGTCGCATGAACTCTCCCTTTATGCCGGTCTCGACGGCTTCGTATCCCCACCCCTGACGAGGGCATCCGAACCAACTTACCTGATGGCGGGCGGCTGTCTAGGTCTCCATACGGCTGGCCGGGGCGGCTCAGCCTGGGGCCTCGGCCATGCGGATCTGCAGCTTCACGTCGGTCGGCAGGCCGGAGGCTGCGCGCTCGAAGGCCTCCACGCTGTCCCGGAACGCGAACGTGCCGGTGATGAGCGGCTTCAGGTCAACCTTGCCCGACGCGATCAGCGCCAAGGCGCGGTCGAAGATGTTGGCATACCGGAACACCGTCTCGATGCGGACCTCCTTGGCGATGGCGTCCGGCACCGATAGCTGCACGTCCTCGACCGGCAAGCCGACCAGCACCACCGCCCCGCCCGGCCGCACCAGCCGGAAGATGTCGCCAAAGGCCTTGGGGCTGCCGCTGGCCTCGAACACGATGTCGGCCCCCCAGCCTTCCGTGTCGCGGGCGATTGCCGCGGCGAACGGCTCGCGGCCGATGTTGACCGGGGCCATGCCGGGGTAACGGCCGGCGATGGCCAGCTTTTCCGCGCTGAAGTCCGAGATCAGCACGCGGGAGCACCCGCCCGCCAGTGCCGCCAGCGCCACCATGATGCCGATCGGCCCGGCCCCGATCACGGCCGCCACGTCGCCCGGCACGATCCGCGCCCGCGCCGCCGCGTGCATCCCGATGGCGAACGGCTCCACCATCGCCCCTTCGGCAAAGCTCACCTTGTCCGGCAGCTTGAAGGTGAAGGCGGCCGGGTGGACCGTGAACGGCGCCAGCACGCCGTGGACCGGCGGCGTCGCCCAGAAGCGGACGGACGGGTCCACGTTGTAAAGGCCGAGCTTCGACGCGCGCGACGACAGGTCCGGCACCCCCGGCTCCATGCACACGCGGTCGCCGGGCTTGAAGCCCGTGACGGCGCTGCCGACCTCCACCACGGTGCCCGCGCCCTCGTGGCCCAGCACCATCGGCGCGTCCACCACGTAGGAGCCGATGCGGCCATGCGTGTAGTAGTGCACGTCGCTGCCGCAAACGCCGACCGTGTGCAGGGCGATCTTCACGTCGGCCGGCCCGACATGGAGCGGCAGGTCGATGTCGCGCAGGGACAGCTCGCCTTTGCGTTCGAGGACGAGGGCTTGCATGGCGTTCTCCTCAGGCTTTCTTGACAATGGTGTTCAGGCTGCTCGACGCGCCGAGGCATGGCGGCGACAGCAGGGTGGCCAAGGCGTTCGGGATAACCGTGGCACGTCGCGGCGAAGTCGCATCAGCTCCGGGAGCGGTCGGCACCGTCTTGGCCTCCGGTGTGGTCAACGTCAG
>CAXTUO010000211.1:0-6545 GCA_964247175.1 uncultured Acetobacteraceae bacterium
CCGCTGTCCAAGCTGGAACCCAGCCGCGCGGAAACCCGGCGGATGCACGCGCTCGCGGAGTATGGGCTGATGCACGTGAAGCTGTACGAGGACATCGCCCGCATCGGCGCCGTCACCATCAGCTACGACTACCCGGTGATGGTGAACGGGCGCCACCTGATGTCGCCCTCGCCGATCCCGGCTTTCGACACGCCCAAGATGGACGGCATGGCGGCGCTGCAGTTGTTCGGCGCCGGGCGGGAAAAGCGGATCTATGCCATCCCGCCTTATACGGCGGTCAAGCCGCTGGACTTCGAGGACCATCCGTTCCGCCTGACCCGTGCGCCGCACGCCTGCGCGCTGTGCGGCGCGGCCGACAGCTACCTGGATGAGGTCGTGACCGACGACCGCGGCGGGCGCATGTTCGTGTGCTCCGACACGGATTTCTGCGCGGCCCGCCAATCCGCCGGGGCCGCATGAGTCCGGACGCGCTGCTGTCGGCGCGCGGCCTGCGGCTGTTGTTCGGGCGCATCGCCGCACTGGACGGGGTGGACGCGGAGGTGTTCCCCGGCGAGGTGCTCGCCGTGGTGGGGGAAAGCGGATCGGGCAAGACGACGCTGCTGCACGCCTTGTCGGGCGCCGTGTGCCCGGACGCGGGGGTGGTGTCGTACCGGGACCGGGACGGCGGGGTGCACGACGTGCACCGGATGCCCGCCCCGGCGCTGCGCGCGCTGCACCGCTCGGACTGGGGCACGGTGCACCAGGACCCGCGGCAGTCGCTGCGCATGGCTGTGTCCGCCGGGGGCAACGTGGGCGAGCGGCTGATGGCGCAGGGCGCGCGGCACTACGGCGGCATCCGCGCGACAGCCATCGACTGGCTGCAGCAGGTGGAGATCGCGGCCGACCGGGTGGACGACCTGCCCCGCACCTTCTCCGGCGGCATGCTCCAGCGGCTGCAGATCGCGCGCACGCTGGTGACGCAGCCGCGGCTGGTGTTCATGGACGAGCCGACCGGCGGGCTGGACGTGTCGGTGCAGGCCCGGCTGCTCGACCTGATCCGCGGCCTGGTGGCCCGGCTGGGCGTGGCGGTGGTGCTGGTCACGCATGACATCGCGGTGGCCCGCCTGCTTGCCGGGCGGATCGTGGTGATGCGGGCAGGACGGGTGGTGGAAACGGGGTTGACCGATCAGGTGCTGGACGACCCTCAGCACCCCTACACGCAGTTGCTCGTCAGCTCGGTGCTGCACGCATGAGCGCCGGGGAAACCGTGCTGCGGACGGAGGGGGTGGGCAAGTCGTTCACCCTGCACCTGCAAGGCGGCATCCGCATCCCCGTGCTGGAGGGCGTCGCGCTGGAGCTGCGGGCGGGGGAATGCGTGGTGCTGTCAGGGCCGTCCGGCGCGGGCAAGTCCACCCTGCTGCGGACCGTGTACGGCAATTATCGGGCGGAGGGCGGCAGCATCCTCCTCCGCCACCGCGGCGCCTGGCTGGACCTGGCGGCGGCCGGGCCGCGGACGGTGCTGGAAGTGCGGCGGGACACGCTGGGCTATGTCAGCCAGTTCCTGCGCGTGGTGCCCCGCGTCCCCGCCCTGCACATCGTGGCGGAGGCGCTGACGGCGCGCGGCGTCGGCGTGGACGAGGCCCGCGCCGGCGCGCGGGCGATGCTGCTGCGCTTGAACGTGCCGGAGCGCCTGCACGGCCTGCCGCCCGCCACCTTCTCCGGGGGCGAGCAGCAGCGGGTCAACCTGGCCCGCGGCTTCCTGGGCCGCCACCCGGTCCTGTTGCTCGACGAACCCACGGCATCGCTCGACGCCGTCAACCGCGCCGTCGTGGTCGGGCTGATCCAGGCGGCCAAGGCCAGGGGCGTCGCGGTCCTCGGCATCGTGCACGACGCCGAAACGCGCGACGCCATCGCCGACCGGCTGTTTCCCGTGATGCCCTTGGACGAGGCGGCCTGATCCCAGGCTCAGACCTGAAGCCGATACCGCTCGATCTTCCGGTACAGCGTGCTACGCGACACGCCCAACGACTTCGCCGCCGCGGTCAGGTTGCCGGAGCACTGCCGCACCGCCCCGATGATCGCGGCGCGTTCCGACGCTTCCAGGCTCGCCGGCGCTTCGGACGCCGCGGGCGGCGGACCGATCGGCTCCGACGACAACCCGGCGGCCAGCTCGTCCAGCCGCACGTCCGGCATGTCCGACATCAGCAGCAGGCTTTCGACGACGTTGCGCAGCTCGCGCACGTTGCCGGGCCAATGGTAGGCGGCGAGCAGGCGCAGCACCTCGGGGCCGAACCGGCGCGGCGGCACGTCATGGCGCTCGGCGAGCGCCGTGTTGAAGTGCTCGACCAGCAGCTCCAGGTCGCCGTGGCGCTCGCGTAGCGGGGGCGGCCTGATCCGGGTCACGCTGATACGGTGAAACAGGTCGCGGCGGAAGCGCCCGGCGGCCACCTCGTCCAGCAGCGTGCGGTTGGTCATCGCCAGCAGGCGCACCTCCACGCGCCGGGGCTGGCCGTCGCCCAGGCGGTAGATCACCCCCTCCTCCAAGGCACGGAGCAGGAAGGGCTGCAGGTCCAGCGGCAGCTCGCCGATCTCGTCCAGGCACAGCGTGCCGCCATGGGCCAGCTCGAACCGCCCCGGGCGCCCCTCGCTGGCCGCCCCGGTGAAGGCGCCGCGCACGTGGCCGAACAGCTCGGCGGCCAAGAGGTCGCGGGCGACGGCGCCGCAATTAAAGGCGATGAAGGGCCGGCGCGGGTCGTGCGCGAAGTGGATGGCGCGGGCGAACAGCTCCTTGCCCACGCCGGTCTCCCCCTCGATCAGCACCGGGACCTGCTTGCCGACCAGCTGGCGCGCGCGGCCCACCGCCTCCGCCATCGCGGAACTGCGGCCCAGGATCGCGTCGAACGCGCCCGGCTGCTCCGGCGTCGTGTTGCGCGTCCGGGCCGGCACCACCAGCACGGCGCCGATGGCACGCCCTTCCACCCGCACCGGGCTGAACCATTCCGCCCGCAGGCCCTCCGGCAGCCGGTCGGCCCAGTCCTCGACGGTTGAGCCGCCGTCGAGGCCGGGCACGCGCTGGCCCAGCCCGACCAGGGTCGGCACCCGGCCGGTGCGGTGCACCAGGCGGCCGGCCCGGTCGATGGCCACCATGCCCGCCACGTCGGCCTCGCTGATGCGGTCCAGGCAGACCTCAAGCAGGCGCATGCGCTCGGTCGCCGCGCGCTCTGCCAGGACCATCTCGATCTGCCGGGCGGCCGACACTGCGAGCGACAGGTTGTTGCGCCCGTAGGTGGAGGGCGGTCCCGAGATATCGACCACGCCGAGCATGGCGCCGGTGCCCGGCTCGAAGATGGGCGCGGCGGCGCAGGTCCAGGCCTTGATCCCTTCGCAGAAGTGTTCCGCCGCGTGGACCTGCGCCGGGCGGCCGGTCGCGAGCGCCGTGCCGATGCCGTTGGTGCCGACCGCGTCCTCCCGCCAATCGCCGCCGCGGGTCAGGTGGATACCCTCGCCCTGCTCCAGGGTGTGCCGGTCGCCCACCGCGTCCAGCACCACGCCGTCGTTGTTGGTGAGCAGCATGATCGAGCGCGACCCGCTGAACATCTCCGCCACTTCGGCGAAGACCTGGGCGGCGGCCGAAAGGAGGTCGGCATGGTGGCGGCGCAGCCGTTCGATGGCGTCGCCGCGGGCCACGAGGGGCGCGGACCGGCCGGTCGGGTTGATGCCCAGCTCCTGGCTACGCAGCCACGACGCGACGACGAAGTTGCGGGCCGGGATCGCGGCGGCCGGGTCGCCTGTCAGGAACCGCTCCCAGGCCGCCATGGTGTCGGCGGCCTCGGAGCGGCCGCCGATGGTGCCGGGTTCTGAGAGGCCGCTGCCGCTTAACCGCCGCTCCGCCATGGGCGTTCCCCCAAAGGCTTCCAACATCGTCAGCCCGTTAAAGCAGCTCCGCGCCGCCTCCCATTGCCGGGCCTACGGTCGGATCGGCGCCGTCCGGCTTGGTCGCGATCAGGGTCTGCGTCGTGAGGATCAGCCCGGCGACCGAGGCCGCGTTGCGCAGCGCGGTGGCGGTGGCGGTGACGCGCACCGGGTCGATGACGCCTGCGTCCACCAAATCGGTGAACCTGCCGGTGCGCGCGTCGAAGCCCACGCCCGGGGGCGCGTGACGGACCCGCTCAACGATGGCGGCGGGGTCCAGGCCGCAGTTCTTGGCGATGCAGGCCAGCGGCTGCGCCAAGGCGCCCTGCAGCAGCCCCGCCCCTTCCCGCGCGCTGCCGGACAGGGCCTGCACCATCCGCTCCAGCGCGGGCGCCACCTGCAGCAGCGCGGTGCCGCCGCCGGGCACGATGCCCTCCGCGACCGCGGCGCGGGTGGCGTTGATCGCGTCCTCGATCAGTTGCACCCGGCGCTTCTGCTCGACCGGGGTGGCGCCGCCGGCAAGGATCACCGCCGTGCCGCCCGATAGCTTGGCCAGGCGCTCCTGGTACTTGTCGCGCTCGATGTTCTGCGGCGCCGCCTCGTATTGGCGCGATACCTGCTCGCGGCGGGCCTTGATGGCGGAGGGATCGCCGGCGCCGGCGTGGATGACCGTCTGGTTGGCAGACACGACCACCTGCCGCGCCCCCCCGAGGTCGCGCATCCGCACGTCGGCGATGCGCCCGCCGAGGTCGCGGGCGATCACCCGGCCGCCGGTGGCGATGGCGATGTCCTCCAGCATGGCGCGGCGCCAATGGCCGTACTCCGGCGGGTGGATGGCGGCGACGGGCGGCTCGTCGCGGTCCCGGCGCGACAGCAGGGCCACGACGCAGGCGGGCGCGACCTCCTCGGCCAGGATCAGCAGCGGTCGCTCCTGCCCGGCGACCAGCGCCTCGACGGCCGCCACGTCCTCCTTGGCCAGCAGCTTGCAGTCGGTCATCAGGATCAGCGGGTCGTCGAGCACCACCAGCATGCGCTCCACGTCCGTGACCATGTGGTGCGACAGGTAGCCGCGGTCGAACACCATGCCGTCCACGACGTCGAGGTGGGTCTCGACCGTGCTGCCGAACTCCACGGTCACGATGCCGTCGGGGCCGACGCGCCCCAGGGCGTCCGCGACCATGGCGCCGGTCCGCTCGTCGTTGGCGGCGATCACCGCGACGGCGCGCGTTTCAGCCGGGCCGCGCACCGGGCGGGCGATGCGGCTCAGCGCCTCGGCCGCGGCGGCGGCGGCGGCTTCCAGCCCATGCACCAGCTCGACCGGGTTGGCGCCGCGGGCGAGGCATTCGAGGCCCCCCTGCACCATGGCGTCGGCGAGCACCGTCGCCGTGGTCGTGCCGTCCCCGGCAACCTCGTTGGTTTGCTTCGAAACCTCGCGCAGCACCGTGGCGCCCATGTTCTCGAACGGGCAGGCCAACTCGATCTCGTGGGCGATGCTGACCCCGTCCCGCGAGATCATCGGCGTGCCGATGGGCCGGTCGATGATCGCGTTCATCCCACGCGGCCCCAGCGTGCCGCGCACGGCCCGGGCGAGCTTGCCCACGCCGCGCCCCAAGGCCATCCGCGCCGCCTCGTCGTGCAGCATCATCTTGGACATTCTGCTCCCCCTGACCGGGTTTCCGGTCGTTTATTGGTTGGCGGCGTGTTGGCGCGGCACCTCCTCGACGTGCCCATGCTTGACGCGCCCGTGCACGAAGTCCAGCAAGCTCGGCTCGCCTTCCGGCTCATTGAACCGGGCTGCGAGCAGACCGCGGCACAGCGCGCCGTTGAACTCGACGTTCACCGCGACCCGGCGAAGGGTGCGCCGGTGCGCCGGGAAGTCCGCGATGGCCACCGCGCCGCCACTCTCGTCCACGAAGGCCGGCGCGTCCGGTCCGTCCGGCCCCGGCACGCCCCGGCGCTCCAAGTAGCGCGCCGCCAGCTTCGCGCTCTCGGCATCGCCGGGCAGCGCTTGCAGCCCGGCAACCGTCAGCCCCAGCAAAGTCTCCGGCGCATGGCCGGCAGCAAGCAAGTGGTCGAGGAGCGCCATCTGCCGACGCTGGAACGCCTTCAGCTCGAAGACCCGGCGCAGCGCGTCCAGGTCGCCATCCGCCTCGGCGGCGAACGCCTCCTGAAAGGACTGGCCGCGCTGCATCGCGGCGTTGATCGTTTCGGCATACATGTGCTCACCCAGCACAACGCCCACGCCCCTGACCCATGGCAAGCGCCCGACCTCGGTCCGCATGTCGTCGGCCATCAGGAAGGCGAAGTTGGCCGCGCACCAGTAGGTGGGCAGGCGGAAGCCGATCTCGACCCGGCCGTCGTCGCCCACCGACACGCCCGTGACGAAGCCGAGGCTGGTCACGGACTCGTCGAGTTCCGGGTCCTGCACCCGGTCGAGCCGGGCCAGCACCTCGCTGGCCCGGCTGCTTACAGCAGCGCTCATTCCGCCGCCACGCGCTGGCCTGCGCGCAACTTCGCCTTCTGCGCCTCGATGTCGATGCCGTAGATGCGGGCGGCGTTCAGCCCCAGGATCTTCTTTTTCGCCTCCAGCGTCAGGCTGACCCCGGTTTCCTGCGCCACGTCCTCCGGCAGCTCGAAGTCCATGAACTTCTCGA
>CAXTUO010000212.1:0-3681 GCA_964247175.1 uncultured Acetobacteraceae bacterium
TCAACCTTGCGGCCTGGCGCCGCCGCGGCTGGGGTGAGCGGATGCGGGAGGTGAAAGCAAAACTGGTCGAACGGCTGCTTTGAACAAGCAGGGCTGCTTTGTTTGACATGCCTCGATGTGTGCCGAGGGAGCGAGTAGCTGTACCCGCCCGCAATCGTCGGTGCCTTGGCCCGCAATGATCGGGCGTTCCTGGCCCGCATCAAGGGCTTTGGCCACTTTCGATGTCGTCGGCAAATTCGTTCGACGTGGCACGACGCGCAGTGGAAGGCTGAAAGGACCCGTTCTCAACGCCGACAAGGTGGGCTTCACGGGCCAGTGGCGCCGTGAACGGACGGGCAGCTCCGGTTTCGCCAACGGTATCAAAAGCAGCCAAAACCCCAATGCGGGCCAGATGCGCCCAATCAGTGCAGGTCGAGGCATCGGCGATTGCAGGCTGTCACCACGACCCGGTGCTGCCCATTCCACCCGCCGG
This sequence comes from uncultured Acetobacteraceae bacterium, assembly GCA_964247175.1. Classification (GTDB taxonomy): domain Bacteria; phylum Pseudomonadota; class Alphaproteobacteria; order Acetobacterales; family Acetobacteraceae; genus CAHJXG01. The sequence continues at coordinate 473 of CAXTUO010000212.1, forward strand.
CTTTGGGACATCTCCCCGGGCCAGCGCGTCGAGCGTGCAGCGGACCGCCTGCTCGGTTTCTGCCATCCAATGGTCGAGCGCGGTGTAGTCGAACGTCCAGCGCTCGACCGGGGTCAGCGGCCCCGTTAACGGCGGCGCCGGAGCCGGCGCTTCCTCGGCGGGCCCGGCCGGGGGCCGGCCGCGGTCGCGGCCCGGCGGTCGAAGCCGCCATGAACAGGTGGAAACAGGGGATCGGCGGCGAGTTGCGCGCGCACACGGATCAGCGCCGGGCGACCGAAGTCGCGGTCGCCGTCCACGCACTCAACCGCATGCTGGAGATGGGATGCCCGAACTGCGTCCGCGTCGCCTGACCCCGAACGGGCCGTGGGTCATACGTCCATGCTCCTGATCCCTGCACCAGGCTGGCTGAGATCATAGATCTCAGACTGGATCGTTTGGTTCAAGACCCGGGTTTGAACATGGTTATATTAACGAAATAGAATCGACCAGAAACACCCAGTAGGCGGGAATTTCCGGTGAACAGCTCATCAGACGTGATGTTGCGGCCGATTTTGAAGCAGCATGCCAAGTTGCGGGTATCCAGCGATCAATTGTCAGACGACACGAACCTGTTCGAGGCCGGCCTCGACTCGCTCGCCATGGTCAACGTCATGCTCGCCATCGAGGACGCCTTCCAGGTCGAATTGCCGGACGCCATGCTGTCGCGCGAAACGTTTTCCAGCATCGCCTCGCTTCGCCGTGCCGTCGAGCGTTTGCAGTCGGCTTCGGGCTGATGGCCGGACAGCCCAACGGCGCGGTCGACCCTGGCGTCCCCGCCGGCGCTCCTTCCAATTCATTCTCGCCCCTGCTTCCTGATGTAAGCGCTTCGGCTGACAGCGCCGCCTCGCCCGTCGCATGCGTCGTGAGCCTGGCGGCGCGTGACGCAGCGCAGGTGGACCGTGACGCTGTGTTGCCAACAGCCGCCGTCACGGCATTGAAGCAGCAAGGCCTGCTCGGCGCCATGATCCCGGCACCGTTGGGTGGCGCAAACGCGCCGCTCGCCGCCATCGCCGCAACCGCCTGCGCCCTGGGCCGCGCCTGCAGCGCCACGGCGATGATCTACGCCATGCACCAGATCCAGCTCGCCTGTCTGGTGGCCCATGGCATGGACAGCATCTGGCACCGGCGTTTCCTGCAGCGCGTCGCCAGCGAACAGCTGCTGCTCGCCTCCGTTACTTCGGAGGCCGGCATCGGCGGCGACATCCGGCAAAGCCGCTGCGCCGTCGCTGCGTCCGGCAGCACGTTCACCCTGCGGAAGGAGGCGACCGCAATCTCCTATGGGCGTGGCGCCGACGCGCTGCTCATCACCGCGCGGCGTCATGCGGATGCGGCGCCGTCCGACCAGGTCCTGGTGGTGGCACCCCGCGAAACCGTGCAGATGGACCGTACCGGCGGTTGGAACCCGATGGGCATGCGCGGCACCTGCACCGAGGCCTTCATTGTGAACGCCGAGGGCGGGCTGCCGCAGATCATCCCTGCCCCGTTCGGCGACATCGCCGCAGCCACCATGCTGCCGGTATCGCACGTCCTGTGGAGCGCGCTGTGGATCGGCATTGCCGCCGATGCGCTGGACCGCTCGCGGGCGTTCCTGCGCGCCGGCCTGCGCAAGGGCGACGGCTCGCTGCCACCGGGAGGGGGGCGGCTTGCCGGCGCGGTGGCGGCCCTGCAGCTTCTGCAATCCCACCTACGCGCCTGGCTCACCCGTTTGGACAGCCGGGCCGACGGAGCCCTGGCTGCCGCGCCGTTGTCGCTGTCCGAGACCGCGGAAATGAACAACCTCAAGGTCCAGGCGTCCGAGACCTGCCTGCGCGTCGTCCAGGAGGCCATGCTGATCTGCGGTTTCGCCGGCTACCAGAACGACTCGCCGTTCAGCCTGGCGCGCCACCTTCGCGACCTGCAATCGGCGCCCTTGATGGTCAACAACGACCGCATCCGCGCCAGCACGGCCAGCCTGCTGCTCGGACCAAAGCTCGGCCTTGGGATTTCGTGATCATGCTGGAGGCCACGCCGTCGTTCTTGAAGCAGCTTTTCGCCGAGGGCTTGCTGATCTCCTCCGGCGTCGATGGCCTTTATGGCCGTAGCGAGGCCTTTGAGCGGGTGGCCACCGGGCTCGATTCGCTGGTGACCCGCATGGGCGCGCCAGACAAGCCCGAGGTCATGCGCTTCCCTCCGGCGATGAGCCGTGCGGAGTTCGAGGCCAGCGGCTACCTCAAGGCGTTCCCGCAGCTTGCTGGCACCGTCCACAGCTTCTGCGGCGACGACCATGCACACCGCGCCGTGCTGCAATGCCTCGAAGTCGGCGCCGACTGGACCGGCCACCAAGCCCCCAGCGACATCGTCCTTACCCCGACCGCCTGCTACCCCCTTTATCCCGTCCTGGCCCGGCGCGGCACCGTGCCCGAAGGCGGCTACCTCGCCGACCTGCAATCATTCTGCTTCCGCCGCGAGCCGTCGCTTGAGCCGACGCGCATGCAGATGTTCCGCATGCACGAATATGTCCGCGTCGGCACGCCGGATCAGGTCATGGCGTTCCGCGGCGCCTGGATGGAGCGGGCCTGCGGGATGATGGCCTCGCTCGCACTGCCGTATGAGGTTGAGGTCGCCAACGACCCGTTCTTCGGACGCGCCGGACGCATGCTCGCCGACAGCCAGCGCAGCCAGAAGCTGAAATTCGAGCTGCTGATTGCGGTCAACAGCACGGCAAGCCCGACGGCCTGCGCCAGTTTCAACTGCCACCTGGACCACTTCAGCCAAGTCTGGCCGTTGCATCTCGGCTCTGGCGAGCTGGCGCACACCGCCTGCGTCGGCTTCGGGCTCGAGCGGCTGAGCCTCGCCTTGTTCCGTCATCACGGCCTCGACATGTCGGCCTGGCCGGAAGCCGTGCAGAACGAGCTCGGGCTGTGACCCCGGTCGCGTTCGACGGCTGCTTCGGCTGGCTGCACCCGGCTGCGGGGGAGTGCGGCGTGGTGATGTGCGGGTCGATTGGGTTCGAGAAGCAGATGTTCCACCGCTCCTGGCGGTTCCTCGCCGAGCGCCTCGCCGCCGAGGGCTATCCGACGCTGCGCTTCGACTATCCAGGATCGGGCGACTCCTGCGGCAATGACACCGACCCCGGCGCGCTCGACGCCTGGCTGGGCAGCATTGAGCAGGCTGTCGGCTGGCTGCGGGCC
>CAXTUO010000212.1:3691-6543 GCA_964247175.1 uncultured Acetobacteraceae bacterium
GGCCAATGCCGGGGTGCAGCGCATCGTCCTTTGCGGCATCCACCTCGGCGGCCTGCTCGCGGCGGCGGCTGCCGCACGAATTGGCGGCGTCGAGCGCTTGGTCCTGCTCGCGCCGATGCTGTCCGGACGCAGCTATGCGCGCACCCTCGCGCTCGTCACCAAGTCCGGCGGCGCGTCGCCCATGGGCGACGCGGAGGCCGGATATGTCGAGGCTTTCGGGTTGCGGCTGCATGAAGCGACGCTGCAGGCGCTACGCCCGCTCGACATCTCCCGCCTGCCCCATCCGCCCGCATCGAAGGCCCTTATCCTTAGTACCAGCGGTGCCGCTGCGACGCACGGCGCGGTGGCGGCGCTCAATGCCAGCGGTGTCGAGGTGACGCTGCTGGACATGCCCGACTACCTCGAACTGACTCGTCCGGCCCATGAAAGCCAGGTTCCGGTCGCATCCTTCGAACGCGTGCTGGCCTGGCTGGGCGCCCGCGCACGGCACTCGGCTGGTGCGCCGGGCCTCGCCCCGCGCCCAATCCCGCTTGCCGAGCTGTCCACTTCCCACGCCGTTGAGCGCCCTCTTCTGCTTGATTGTGAGGCAGGGCGGCTGTTCGGCATGTTCAGCCAACCACGCAGCCAATCCGGAGCGTGTCCGGCCGTGCTCATCTGCAACACCGGCGCCAATCCGCATTACGGGTTCGGACGCCTCGCCGTCGCGTTGGCGCGCAGCTTGGCGGAGGACGGGGTCGCGTCCTTGCGCCTCGACCTCAGCGGGATCGGCGACAGCGACGGGGCTTCCAGCGTCATCCAGCCGCATCTTCATGCCGACCGCGGCGCCGACCTGCGGGCCGCGACTGATTTCCTGCAGCAGCGCGGCTACGACCGCGTCGTGGTGTTCGGCATCTGCAGCGGCGCGTTTCACGCTGTCCGGGCCGGGCTGGACAACCCGTGCGTCGCCGGCCTGGTCCTGGTCAATCAGAACGTCTATCTTTGGCGGCCTAGCCGGATCGCGCTCCGTGTTGCGGCGCTGCGGCGCATGCTGCGCCGCTGGATGCGCGACAAATCGATGGTCGACGCCGAGCAGGGCGCGCTTCGTCTCAGCATTGCGCCGCCGACCCCGATCAACAATCGGCTTCTACGGTTTTCCTGGCGCACGGCCGTCGTCGCCGAACATGCGATCCTGCATCCGCTCGGACTGGAAACGCGACTGAGCTTCCCCGCCCGTGCCTTTCGGCAGCTAGCCTCCCGCGGCGTGCGTGCATTGGTCGTTTCCGGCGAGGATGACTATGCGAAGTCCGTGCTGCAGGCGCAGTTTGGCCAATCCTTCGCTGGGCTGAGCAAGATGAACGGAATGCGGGTCGAGATCGAGGCTGACTTCGACCACCCCGTCAGCTGGTCCGGTGCGCGCAACCGTCTCGTCGGGTTGGTCCGGCAGTTCGTCGGGGAGTTCGCCGTCACGTCGGCTCGGCAGCAAAGCCAGGATGCGCCCACTCTGTCGTCGATGCGGAGTGCTGCGCCGGGCGAATGAGGCGCCTCTGGCGATGCGAGGCGGTCCTTGGTCCTGGCCGTGGACTGCAGCGTGATGGGGTGGACGCCCCCTGACGGCATCCGTGTGCCAAGGTGACGGTGTCGACCGGCCACAAGAGGAGGCGTCCGTGGAACAGGCTAGCACGACTGAGTTGGATCTCGCGAAGCACATCTTCCAAGCGCACGGGGCGGATGCGTCGGGCCGGGTGGTGTTTCGCAAGCGCCTGGCGCGGGCCAAGGTGGTGCAGTTCTTTGCCGCCTAGACGCCCTGCGTAGTGGCGCTGGAGGCGTGCGCCGGGGCGCACCATTGGGCACGCGAGTTCGGCAAGCTGGGGCATACGGTGCGGCTGATCCCGCCGGCCTACGTCAAGCCGTATGTGAAACGGCAAAAGAACGACGTGGCCGACGCGGAGGCGATCTGCGAGGCGGCCCAGCGGCCGAGCATGCGTTTCGTGCTGGTGAAGAGCGAGGCGCAGCAGGCGAGCGCGGTCGTGTTCCGGGCCCGCGACCTGCTGGTGCGCCAACGCACGCAGTGCATCAACGCGTTGCGCGGGCACCTGTCCGAATACGGCTACGTCGTCGCGCAAGGCATCACGCACGCCGATGCCGTGATCGCCCACGTCGAGGACCTGAACACCGCGTTGCCCGAAACCGCACAGTCTGGGTTCTGTCAGGGCTCACGCCAACATGCACAATCTGCGCTTTCGGAAGAGCGGCAGCGTGGGGTTACGCAGCTTCCATGATGCCAAGCACGGTCGTCGCGCTACGGAGAAACTACAGTCGGCGGCGGTCGGCGGGAACATGCTGGTAACGGCGAGTACGGAGGCGAAGAAAGTTGCGCAGTTCGTCGTGGCCCCGGCAGAACCGGGCGGCTGATCGCGGGCACTTGAAGCCGCGCATGGATCGGTAGCGGTCTTTGATGCCGCGGTGATCCTGCTCGATCCTGTTGTTCAGGTAAGCACTGGTCCGGTGCCGCACCCCTTTGCCCAGCTCGGTGCGGATAGCGCGCGGGTAGCTGTCGTGGCCGTCGGTCGTGACCCGGTCCGGCGTCACCCCGGTAATCGCCTTGGCCTAGCGAAAGAATGCGCGGGCTGCCTTCATGTCGCGGTGTTCGCTGAACATCACGTCCACCAGCGCGCCGGAGCGGTCGATGGTGCGATACAGATAGCACCAGCGCCCGTCCACCTTGATGTAGGTCTCATCCACGTACCAGCTGCAGCCTGCCTGGCCGTGCCGACGCCGTCGCAGATCTTCGGCCAGAGCCGGGGCGAGCTTGGCTTCCCAGGCCCGCACGGCTTCATGGCTGAACACCATGCCGTGCACGGCGAACATCTCGG
>CAXTUO010000213.1:0-6537 GCA_964247175.1 uncultured Acetobacteraceae bacterium
CGAGCGGGACGCTCGCGGGCATGGCCGGCGTGATCCTGGCGGCGCAGTTCGGCGCAGGCCAGCCGATTGAGGGCGTGGGGTGGGAGCTGTTCGCCATCGCCGCCGTGGTGGTGGGCGGCACGCTGCTGACCGGCGGCGAGGGGTCGGTTGGCACCACGCTGGCCGGGGCGCTGCTGCTCGGGCTGATCTTCAACATCCTGAACTTCGAGAACGGGCGCGGCTTCATCAGCCTTTCGGCCTACTGGCAATCGGTGATCCGCGGCCTGTTCCTGCTCGCGGTGGTGGTCATGCAGGCCAAGCTTTCGGGCCGCGCCGCGACGCAGGACGTGTAGAGGCGCATAGGCATCCCATGCCTTGTGGCGTGGCCCTGCGATGTCCTGCATGCCGCAACGGCATCATCGATCTGAGATTGCGGTTGCAGGAGGCACCTTCTCACAGAATGTCCTGAGCCGTTCCGTCCGCCCGGGCGAAAAGCCCAGGCGGGCGCAGGCTCTTCCGGCCGGATGTCAGGAAGGGGTCGGCACGTTGACCGTGATGTGCTGGGTCGAGAAAGACCACAGCGCCGCCGCGGCCCCAGCGACGGCAGTGCCGCCGACCGAAGCGCCATCGATGTACAGGTTCCTGTCCATGCCCGAGGAGCCGCCGTAGGCGTCGTTGAGGAAGGACACGGCCACGTCATGGGTTCCGGGCGTCAGCGCCTGATCGAACGCGAACGTCTGCGTGGCGCCGGTTGAATGCAGCGCGGTCACGGTCTGCGGAGAGCCGACCGTTTTGCCGTCGATGGCGACCGAGAACTGCGCGTCGCCCTTCCACGCGTCCTCCGAAAGGCTGAGGTTGAGCGTGCTGGCCCCAGCGGACGGGGTGCTCGCCGCCGGCGTGGAGGCGGCGGGCGCGTCCGTTGTGGACGAAGAAGCGGGGGCCTGGGCCGCGTTGGGATTGTGCGAGTAGGCGCGGACGTAATCGACCTGCATCTGGCCGGTCTCGCCGGGGTTCGGATTGCCGGCCCAGGTGCTCGACGTGCCGACCACTGTGCTGAGCAGCATGTACATCGGCTTGTTCATGTCCGCCGGGGTGTCCTGCTGCGCGACCTGCTTGCCGTCGAAGTACCAGGTGAGCTTGTCCGGCTCCCAGTCCACGGCGTAGGTGTGGAAGGCTTGGGAGGTGTCGGGCACGTCGGTCCAGTGCGGCGTGGTGCCGCCGTTGGAGTGCGACGTTTCCACCAAGGTTTTCGGGTTGCTGCCGACCACCTCCGCGATGTCGAGTTCGGGCGGCCAGGAGCCGTCAGCCGGCAGCAGCCAGAACCCGTTGACCACCCCGGCCGCGTTCGAGAGCTTGGCATTCATCTCGAAGTACCCGTAGGTCTGCGAGAAGGACTTGTTGGTGAGCAGTTGCCCGGCGATGAACGGCTTGCTGACCGTGCCGCTGACGTCGGAAGGCGTCGGCTTGATCGCCATCGACAGCACGCCGTTGCTGACGGAATAGACATTCGCATCGGAGGCTGAGGTGGGTCCATAAAGCGGGTTCACCTGGTAGGAACTCAGGGTGCTGTCCGTGGACCCATTCGGGCTGTAGGAGAAGGCAGGCGACCAGGTGCCGCCGGAGCCGTTATTCAGGGACAGCGAGTTGAACTCATCATCAAAGGTTTGGGTGAAGTTTGCCGGCGCAGCCATCACAAGCCTCCTGTTCGCTCCGAATGCCTAGATCTTGATGATCACGAGGGCGCGGTATCGCCTCCGGGCGGCGGGCGGCACAATCCCTCGATGATCTCACAGGCAGTAATTCCCGGTTTCGAGGATGCATTCAGCAAATCTGCCATCGCAGCTTCGTCGTTGGTAGGAAGCTATGCTCAAACAACTGCTGAATGGCATAAGAACTGTCATAGGTGGATTGCGATGCCGCCAGGGCCGCTTGTCATTGCCGACCCATGGCGCCGCCCTGTTTCACCAGCCATTATTGTCCGGCAGCGGCAAGTAATCCTTTACGTAACCGTACATCGGCAAGGCCGGGGCGTGCGGGGTCTCCGCAGGGTGATTTGCAACAAAACCTGACAAAGCCCCATGTTGGCAGCCATGACGACGGGATCGGCTGGACGCCTCCAAACGGGATTTCGCCTTGCCGGGCAGGATGGACAGCGGCTTCGGCAAGGCTCCGAGGGAGGACCAAGAGCAATGCTGCTGGATCAATCGGCGGGATGGCGGGGCACGAACGACACGCCGGCTGCGGCCGCGTGCCGGGCCGCGCGGGCCTTGACGCCGCGAGGGGCCGCCAGTGCCGGCATCTGACGCCGGGCGTGCCTTGCCGCGGCCCTTCCTGCGCTGGCCCACCCTCATCGGCGCCACTGCGGCGGCCGGCATCCTGCTGGGCGCGGTGTCGAACTGGGACGGCTTGGCGGAGCAGCGCAACGGGATCGCGCGGGCGGTCTGGCTGCTGCCGGCGCTAATGGCGCTGCACTTGGGACAGTTGCTGCTGTCCGGATTGGCCTGGCGCGCGTTGTTCGCCGGGCCGCGTCCGGGGGCTGCGGTGTTCTACCGTTTGCGCGTGATCCGCGAGGGCATCGACGCGCTGCTGCCCGTGGCGCAGGTGGGCGGCGAGATCGTCGGCGCCCGGCTGCTGTCCCGCCAGGGCGTGACCGCGAGCCGGGCCGGCGCCAGCGTGATCGTGGACGTCACGGTTGAGCTGCTGACGCAGGTGGCGTTCCTGGCGGCGGGCCTGGGCATCCTCGCTTGGCTGTCGCACGGCGCGGGGTGGGAATGGCTGGAAGCGGCGCTCGCCGGGGCGCTGGCCGCGGCGGCGCTCCTGCTGGCGCAGCGTTTTGGCCTGCTGCGGGCGCTTGAGGCGCTGCTGCGCGGCATCGCCCGGCGCTGGCCGGCCCTGGCCGGCGCGTCGCTCGACGGCATCCACGCGGCGGCGCTCGACTTCTACCGCCAGCCCGTGCCCCTGCTGCGCGGCGTGGCGCTGCACCTGCTCGCCTGGGTGCTTGGCAGCATCGAGGCCTGGGCGGTGCTGCACGCGCTCGGGGTGGCGGCGACGCCGTTGCAGGCGTTCACGGTGGAAAGCCTGGGCATGGCGGCCCGCAGCGCCGGCTTCGCGATCCCGGCGGCGCTCGGCGCACAGGAGGGCGGCTTCGCGCTGGCCGCCGCCGCCCTCGGCCTGCCGGTCGGGCCGGCCCTGGCGCTGTCGCTGGTCAAGCGGATGCGCGAGGTCCTGGTGGGCCTGGTCGGCCTCACGCTTTGGCGGCTGGCCGTCCGTTGACCGGCGCCCCGGCTTATAGCCTGACGGCCGTGCTGACCCTGCTGACCTGGCTGGCCGTGCTGCTGACGGGTGCCGGGCTGGTCGTCGTGGCGGCCGGGGCCGCCGCGGTGCGACGCTTCGCCGCCACGGGGCCGCGCCCCTCGCAGCAACGCCCGGCGGTCACGGTGATGAAGCCGCTCTGCGGTGCGGAGCCTTTGCTGGACGCGGCGCTCGCCTCGATCTGCTCCCAGGACTACCCGGAGTTCCAGGTCGTCTTCGGCGTCCAGGACCCGGACGACCCGGCGCTGCTGGCCGTGCAGCGGGTCCAGCAGCGCTTTCCCGCCTGCGACATCGCAGTGACGGTCAACGCGGCGCTGCATGGGCTGAACCGCAAGGTCAGCAACCTCATCAACATGATGCCGGAAGCGCGGCACGACGTGCTGGTGTTCTCCGACAGCGACCTGCACGTGCCGCCGGACTACCTCGACGGGATCGTCGCCAAGCTGGAGCAGCCGGGGACCGGCCTCGTGACCTCCTTGTGCCTCGGCCTGCCGACGACGGCCGGCCTCGCGGCGCAGCTCGGCGCCACCGGCATCAGCCACCTGTTCCTGCCCGGCGCGCTGCTGTCCCGCGCGCTGGGCCGGGAGGACTGCCTGGGCACCACCATGGCGCTGCGGCGCGGCACCCTGGCGCGGGTCGGCGGGCTGCAATCGCTGGTCCGGCACCTGGCCGACGACAACGTGCTGGCGCAGCGGGTCCTGCAGCTCGGCCTGCGCGTCGGGCTGGCCGGCACGGTGCCGATGACGGCCGTGCCGGAAGCGTCGCTGCGCGTGCTTTGGGAGCATGAGATGCGCTGGGCGCGCACCATCCGGGCGCTGGAACCCGTGCTGTTCACCACCTCCGTGCTGCAGTACCCGCTGTTCTGGGCCGCCTGCGCCTGCATGCTGGCGCAGGGGACGGCCTGGTCCCTGGGCCTGTTCGGCTTGACTTGGGCGGTCCGGGCGCTGGCGGCGCTTTGGGTCAACCAGTGGCTTTGGCAGGGGTGGCGGCCATCCGTCGCCGTGCCGTTCTGGCTGCTGCCGCTCCGGGACGCCATGTCGGTCAGCCAGGTCGTCGCCAGCTACCTCGGCGCCCGCGTGGTCTGGCGCGGGCACGTCATGCAGGCGGATGACGGGCGCTCGGCGATGCCCGGCATGTAGGACGCTATCGGGCCGGCAGCCGGCAGTTCTCGCCGATGACGGCGCGAAACGGCGTCCAGACCTGCGTGCGCCCCAGCAGGGGCACGCCGATGTAGCCGCGCACGTGGAGGCGGTGCTGGTCATCGAGCCACATGCGCGCGCGGTAAACCTTGCCGTCCCGGGGGTCGGTGATCCGGACCGCCCAGACTTGCTCCCCATCGGGCACGACGCCACGGATGATCGTGAGGCCGCACTGGCTGTGGCCCTCGTTGTCGGTGGGAAAGGGATCGTCGGGGTGGTCGAGGGTGACGCCGACGATGCGCCCGCACAGCGCGTTGCCGCACGGCTCGATGGCGATCACCGCTTCCTTGTCCTGCGTGAGCCAGCGCCCGATCGGCGTGTTCCGCTCGGCCGCCCAGCCGGGCACGGCGGGCAGCAAAAGGCTCAAGGCCAAGGCCAGGCAGGCGAGGCGCTTGGGCTTCATCCGTTGGAGGGTGGCGCCGGCGTTGCTCAAGGCAGGTTACTTGCGTCCGTGGCCGTAGCAGCGTCCGTGGCCGCTGTCGCGTCCGTGGCCGCAGAAGCGTCCGTGACCGAGATGTTGACCATCATCTCGTCCCCCAGGCGCTCCAGGATGTCCCGCAGCTCGGCCGCTTCGACGCCGTCAGGCACACGGAGGCGGGCCACGGCCTGGAACATCTGCTCCGCGGAAAAGGCGCCGCTCGTGACCTTGGTGGTCAGCTCCTCGATGTTGACCCGGCGCTCGGCGAGCACCCGGGCGATGTCGCGGATGATGCCGGGCCGGTCGTGGCCGATGAGGTCCAACTGGAACGTCGTATGGGCCTGCGGCGTTGCTTCGGGGTCAGCCCGCTGCACCGTCAGGCGAAAATGGCCCTCCTCAAGCTTCCCCAACTCGGCCGTGAGGGCATCGACCTGCGCGTCGGGCACGCTGACCAGCAGGATGCCCGCGAACTGCCCGGCCAGCCGCGCCATCTCGCTGTCCAGCCAGCTTCCGCCGCAACCGGCCAGCGCCTTTGACAAGCTGCTCACCAGCCCCGGCCGATCCGGTCCAACCAACGTCAGGACGAGCAATGCCATGGCAGTTTCCTTCAGAGTTCAGCCACGCGCATTCTCATGCCGCGCGACCCGGCGGCGCCCAACATACCCGGCTCTCAAGGCGGCGGCGAGAGCGGGCGGCACCGCTGGACGGATCAGGTCGTTTGCCGAGATGGATGGGATGCCGTCCGCCGGAGCGTAACTGTTTGGGATGGCAAGGACATGGCAGGATGAGGGTCGTATCGCAAAGCGTGGGCGCCGGCTTGGGGGCGCAAGGCACGAAAGGGGGCGGCGCATGATCCGCTGGCTGACGCTCGCCGGCGGCGCGGCGCTGCTCACAGGCTGCGTAGCGCCAGCCTACCCACCTTACCCAACGCCGATCTACCTGCCGCCGCCCTACGTCGGCCAGCCGCCTTATGCCGCCCAGCCGCCCGTCGCGTCGCCGCCGTTAGGCCCGGTTCCGCTTTACCCGGCGCCGGAGCCGCGGCGGGAAACCGCGCCGGCGCCCGAGATCGCCGTGGACCCCTTGCCCGACCCGGAACCCGTGCCGGAGCCGGCGCCTGAAACAGAAGCGCCGGCGGCCTCCAACCCGGAACCGCCTGCCGCCCCGGCGCCGGAAACGGCCCCACCGCCGCCCACCCAGGCCGGACCCGGCGCGGACGCGCCGTTGCAGGGCTTCCGCCCGATGCGCGGCCAAACCCGGCCGGGAATCTAGGCTGCTTCCCGCAGCCGCTGCACCCGCAGCGGCACTGGGGGGTGGCTGAAGTTGACCAGGGCGTAAAGCGGGTCGGTCGTCAGCGTGCTGGCGTTGTCGCGTGACAGCCGGACCAGCGCCGACATCATCGGTTCCGCGCCTACCATGCGGCGGGCGAAGTCGTCGGCCTGGTACTCGTGGCGGCGGCTGAGCCAGTTGCCCGCGATGCCGAGAAGCGGCCCGGCAACCTGAACCACCAGCACGCCCACCACCAGCGCCAGGGCGTCGTCCTGATGCGTGATGCCGAAGGAGGGCAGCAGCCAGGCCTGCCGGCACAGCCAGCCGATGGCGAAGAACGCCAGGAACAGCAGCACCGCCGTT
>CAXTUO010000214.1:0-3557 GCA_964247175.1 uncultured Acetobacteraceae bacterium
GGCGAGCCCTCGGCGGCCGTCGTGGTCGGGGACGTTCGGGGTCACCGCACCTGTGTCGTGCGGGGCGGGGGCGGACTTGAGCCGACCCGCACAGCCGCCACCGCAGCCGCCGGGGCAAGCAGCCACGGCAGCACGCCTTCCCGCTGCCAGAAGGCCGGGGGCGTCACTGATGCGCCAAGGACAGCAGCGCCGCCGCGGTGCGTTCCGGCAGCCCGGCGGCGCCTCGGGCCGCGGCGCACGCTGCGGCACCGGCGGCACGCATTCGGTTGGGATCGCGCAGCATGGCGTCCACCCAGCGGGCCAGTTCGCCGGCGTCCGCCACCCGGGTCAGCGCGCCGGCCGTTTCCAGCATCTGAACGGCCTCGGCAAAGTTCGCGGTATGCGGACCGACGGCGACGGCGCAACCGAGTCGCGCCGGTTCCAGCGGGTTCTGTCCCCCCTGCCCCATCAGGCTGCGGCCGACAAAGGCCAGCGGCGCCAGGCGGTACAGCAGGCCAAGCTCTCCCAAGGTGTCGGCAACCCAGATGTCCGCACCCGGGTCCTGCCCGGCAGCCCGGCGGGGCGCATTGAGCGCCGCCGCGACCGCGGCGCCCCGCTCCGGATGACGCGGGGCCACGACCGTCAGCAGGCCCGGATGCGCGGCGGCCAGCGCACGGTGCACCCGGCCTGCCACGTCCTCCTCCCCGGGATGCGTGCTGGCCGCAAGCCAAACCGGGCGCCCGCCGATCAGGGCGCGCAGCCGGGCGAGTTCGGCCGGGTCGGCGCGCAGCGGCGGCGCGGCCAGCTTCAGGTTGCCCGGCGCATCCACATGGCGGGCGCCCAGCAGCCGAAGATGCGCGGCGTCGGTCTCCGATTGCGCCTGCACCCGGTCGAACGACCCGACAACCTGCCGCGCGAACCCCGGCGCGCGCTGCCACCCGCGAAGGCTGCGGGCCGACATGCGGGCGTTCACCAGCATGGTTGGGATGCCCCGCGACTGGCAACCGGCGAGCAGGTTGGGCCACAGCTCGCTTTCCACGAACCCCGCCGCGTCCGGCCGCCAATGGTCCAGGAACCGCGCCACCCAGGCCGGCACGTCGAGCGGCACGAAGCGGTGCAGCACGCGGCCAAGGCCCAGCCGCGGCAACTGGTCGGCGAGCAAGGCGGCAGAGGTGACGGTCCCGGTGGTGAGCAGGACCGAGGCGTCCGGCGCCTGGCTCTGCAGGGCGGACAGCACCGGCAGGATCGACTGGCTTTCCCCGACGCTGGCGGCGTGGAGCCAGATCAAGCGCCCCGCGGGACGCGGCGTCGGGTCGATGCCCTCGCGTTCCGGCAAACGGGCGGCAACCTCCTTGCCCCGGCTCACCCGGCGCTGCAGCATCGCACGCAAGCCAGGGGCCGCCAGGGTCGCGCCGCCGTGCCAAAGCCGCGCGGCTACGCCGTGCACAGCGCCTCGGCCTCGTCCGCCGCCCCGGTCAGGGCGGCGGCGATGTCGGGCAGGCTGTCGGCCCAGCGGTTGCGCGGCACGTGGATCGGCGCTCCGCAGACCACCACGCCGCGCCCGAACGGCAAGGGCAGCACCATGCGGTCCCAGGTCGGCAAAACCCGGCGACGGGTGCACCGCGCGGCGCAGGGCAGCACCGGCACCCCGGCCAGCGCCGCCAGTTGCGCCACGCCGCGGGCGACCTGCCGCCGCGGCCCGCGCGGCCCGTCCGGTGTGATCACCACCTGATCACCCGCCGCCAAGACCGCCAGCAAGGCGCGCAGCCCGGACGCGCCGCCCTTCTGCTCGGTTCCCTTGGCCGAGGAGCCGTGCACCAGGTCGAGGCCGAACCCCCGCATCATGTCGCCGATCAGCCGCCCGTCCTGATGGCGGCTGACCAGGACGTGCATCCGCCCGCGCCGCCCCTGCGCCGCCGCGCGTTCATTCAACGCGCGGGTCCAGAGGGCCGGCATCAGCGGCAGGCACTCGTGCCAGAAGGCGAACACCGCCGGGCTGCCGTGCATATACCGGCCCAGCTCGACTCCGTGCAGCGTCCAGCGCGTGGTGCGGAGCGCGAAGCGCAGATAGCCACCGAGCGCCTGCGTGCCCAAGGCCAAGGTGCGGGGGTGGCGAAGCAGGGTTTTCAAGGGATGGGGCCGGCCGGCATGGCGCGGCGGTAGCACGCAGCCCGTGGTGCCGCAAACGTCAGGTGCCAGCGTTCACCAGGTTTGCCAGGAACCCCTCGGCGCAGGCCCGCCAGAAGAACCGTTCGGCGTGGACGCGGCACGCCGCCCTGTTCCCCGCCGCCTGCAGGTCATGGCCCGGCGCGCCCACGCCCGGCGAGTTCCTGCAGGCTACGCGCTCCGCACGAGGATCGTCGCCACGTCCAGGTCGAAGCTGCCGTCGCCTCCGACCGCAAAATGCTTCCGCACGGTCTCGGGTGCCCCGGCCTGCAAGGAGCGGATCGCCTCGGCATGGGCCGCAGGGGTCCGCGTGCGGCCGGTCCAGGTGGGAAAATCCATCCGCAGCGCGCGGACAGTGACGCCATGGACGGAGAACCCCGCGCGCGACAGGCTGCAAACCCACTCCGCAACCGTGTAGTTCCGCACGTGCGAGGCGTCCCGCAGCACCTCGACCGCTTGCAGGTGGGTATCCAATGCCCTGTCGGCGGGCGCGACCGAGTCGATGAACACGGCGTGGCCGGAGGGCTTCAGCACGCGCCGGGCTTCGCGCAGGCCGGCCTCCATGTCTTGCCAGTGATGCGCCGTGAACCGGCACAGCACGGCATCGAAGGACGCATCGGGAAACGGCAGGCCCTCCGCCGCCGCCTGCTGCGTCGTGACGTTGGACAGGCCGCGCCTGGCTGCCTCGGCGGCAACGGCGTCCAGCATGGAAGCGGTCACGTCGCAGGCGACGACCTCGGCAACATGGGGCGCCGCGCGGTAGCTGACGTGGCCGCCCCCGCATCCCAGGTCCAGCACGCGGGCCGTGCCCCAGCCGCGCAGCTCGGCCTCCATCTGATCGAGGTCGGCGCCGGCGCTGTGGACGGCGCTGGCCACGTAGTCTTGTGCCCGGCACGCATACTGCTCGGCGGCGAAATTGTTCTGCGGCGTGCTCATGATCGGCTTCCTGGTGGAGGCTCCATTCTCCTGCCGGTCAGGAACCCTGCACGCTGCTGAAAAAACCTGGCCCGGACCGTCCATCCGAGCCAGGCAACGCGAGCGGGCGACTGCGGCTAGCGCGCTTGCTGGATCGCCGACAAGACCCATTGCCCGCCACGCGAGCGCATGAACGTCCAAAGCTCCGTCGCCATGCTGCGCAGCGCCAGGTCGCCTTCCACCACGCGCCCGGCCGCGTCGCGCGTCACGTCCAGGGCGGAGAAGCGCATCGCGACGGTCGCATACTCGCGGTTGCCCTCCGACCAGGCTTCCGACAGGTCGCCCTGCTCCAGCTTGACGTGGGTGACGGTGTTGCGCAGGCCACGGCTGGCCTGTTCCGACAACTGCTCGCTGAAGTAGCCGACCATCTCCGGCGTCGCGACCCGGCGCAGCGCGTTCAGGTCCTGCCCCGACCACGCGGCCTGCACCTCGTGCAG
>CAXTUO010000214.1:3657-6534 GCA_964247175.1 uncultured Acetobacteraceae bacterium
CCCGGCGCAGCGCGTTCAGGTCCTGCCCCGACCACGCGGCCTGCACCTCGTGCAGGAGACGGTCGAACGCCTCATAGTCTGGCTTGCCGATCTGCACGGGCGTTGCTGCCGGGCGCGCTCCGCCGCCGACCGGGCCGGACGGCTGCTGCATACGCGCGAAGCTGGGGCCGCCCGCCACCGCCGGCTGCCGGGTCATGAACCGGCGCATCAGCCAACGCACGGCGAAGAACAGCAGCGCAGCCTGCAGCAGGAGGCCGAGGAAGCCCATGCCGCCCATGCCGCCTGGCCCGCCGAACAGGCCGCCGCCGAACAGCATGCTGCCGAGGCCCACCCCGAGCAGGCCGCCGAGCAGGCCGGACCCGAAGCCGGACCGGCCGCCAAACGCGGGCGAGACCGGCGCCCCGTAACCCGGGGAGTACGGGGCCGGGCGCGGGGTCATGCTGCGCTCCATGGGTGCCGCCGTGTAGGGCGCCGTGTTGGTGACAGGCGGCGCAGAAAAAGTGCGGCCGCCGCGGCTGCCGAACGAGCCTCCGCCACCGGCCCGCGCATCGGCGAGCGAGGGCGCGAACGCCAGGGCAGCGACCGCAATGGCAGCGATGAGGGGGGAAGAACGACGCATCTGTGAAAACCTTTCCGGTTGACGCCGATGAATATAGTCTGATCCAGAGCTGAAAATAGGGGTCCGCCTGCCCCGCCGCGTTGACACGCCCTGCGCTGCCGGCACAGCCTGACCTATAGCCGGAGGCAAGTCCGGCATGGAGGAACGGGATGCGAGGCTCAATCCCCGCCGTGCTTGGCCTGGGCACGCTGCTGCTGCTGGCCCACCCGGCCGCCGCGCGCCTGGTGCGGCTCGACATCGTGTCGCAGGAGCCGTTCGCCGGTGGCGCCAGCTTCGGCAGCGCCGGGCCGTATGTCCGCGTGGAGGCGGTCGCCCATGGCGAGCTTGACCCCAAGGACCCCGCCAACGCCGGCATCGCCCTCTTGGACCAGGCGCCGCGCAATGCCCGCGGCGCCGTCGAGTACGACACCGACGTGTTCATCCTGCGTCCGGCCGAGCCCTCCCGCGGCAACGGCGCGCTGCTGTATGACGTGACCAACCGCGGCAACAAGTTCCTGATGTCCTGGATCAACGACGCGCCGGAGCCGCCGTCCGGCGCCGTCAACGACCCGCGCAGCCTCCTCGACGCCGGGAACGCCTTCACCTTCCGCCGGGGCGACACGATGGTGTGGTCCGGCTGGCAGCCCGAGGCCAGCCGCGCCAACAATGGCATGGTCATCCGGGTCCCCGTGGCGACCCAAAACGGCCTGCCGATTGTGGCCCGCATCCGGCACGAGTTCATCGCCGGCACCCGCGGCCCGGAGGCGGTGCCGCGCATCGGCCTGCCCTACCCCGTCGCCACCATGGACACCGCACGCCTGACCGTGCGCAGCCGCAGCAGCGACGCGCCGACGCCGCTGCGCCCGGACGAGTTCGGCTGGGTGGATAGCCGCACGATCCAGCTCCTCCCATTCGGCACGCTGCCGACACCGCGCCGCATCTACGAGCTGACCTACGAGGCGACGCGCCCCACCGTGGACGGCATCGGCTTCGCTGCCACGCGCGACCTGGTCAGCCACTTGCGGACCGAACCCGGCATCCGGCGCACGCTTGCCATCGGCGTCTCGCTCAGCGGGCGGTTCCTGCGGCACTTCCTCGACCTTGGCATGAACCGGGACGAGGCCGGTCATCGCGTGTTCGACGGGGTGCTGCCGCACATCTCCGGCGCCGGCAAGGTGTTCGCGAACCAGCCCTTCGCCATGCCGGGCCGCACTGCGACGCGGCATGAGGACCGGTTCTACCCGGAGGTCTGGCCGCCCTTCGGCTACGGCCCGGGACCCGGCTTGCTGCATGGGGACGGCAGCGACCCGCTGGTGATCGAGAGCAACACGTCCACGGAGTACTGGCAAAAGGGCGCATCGCTCGTGCACACGGACACCGCAGGTACGGACGTGGCGCTGCCGCCCGGCGTGCGGATGATGTTGGTGGCGGGGACGCAACACGGCGGGCATTTCGGCGTCACGGGCGCGCCGGGCTTCTGCGCCAACCCGCGCAACCCCAACAGCGCCGGGCCGGCGCTGCGGGCCATGCTGTCCAACCTGGATGCGTGGGTCGCCGCGGGGACGCCTCCGCCCGACAGCATGGTGCCGCGCCGCGGCGACGAGACCGGCGTGCCGGCCTCCGCCATCCGCATGCCGGCCGTCCCCGGCGTGACCTGGGCGCCGGGCGACAACCCGATCGGCCGGCCGGTGGACTGGACCGACCCGCCCGCTGCCCCGGTGCAGACCTACCCCACGGTGGTGCCGGCTGTGGACGCTGACGGCAACGAGGTCGCTGGATTGCGTTTGCCGTACCTGGCGGTTCCGCTCGGCACTTACACCGGCACCAATGTTTACAAGGATTTCCCGTCCGAGCTATGCGACCGCGACGGCACGTTCATCCCATTTGCCCGCACCCGGGCGGACCGCGAACGCACCGGTGATCCCCGGCCGTCGCTGGAGGAACGCTACGGCTCTCGGGAGGTTTACGTGACGAAAGTGAAAGAGGCCGGGGACGCCTTGGTCGCCGCCCGGCTCCTTTTGGCCGAGGATGCCATCCGCTACGTGGAGGCCGCGGCGGCCAGCGACCGGTTCTGACCTAAGCCCCCGCCAGCGTCATCCCCTCGATCCGCAGCGTCGGCGCGTCCGTCCCGCGCCGCAGCACCAGATCGTCGGCCGCGACCAGCTCTCGGAACATCGCCGGCAGCGACCCGGCGACCGTGATCTCCGCCACCGGCTCCGCCAGAACGCCGTCGCGGATCATGAACCCGGCCGCGCCCCGGCTGTAGTCGCCGGTGATGC
>CAXTUO010000215.1:0-2571 GCA_964247175.1 uncultured Acetobacteraceae bacterium
GGGATTTCTCCTACGGCATGTACCTTTATGCGTTCCCGGTGCAGCAGATCGTGATCGCGGCCATGCCGCGCAACGAGTACCCGATTGCGACCTGCATGGTGCTGACCGTGCCGTTCGCCCTCTTGTCCTGGCATCTGGTCGAGTCGCCGGCGCTTCGCTGGAAGCCCGGTCGCCTTCCCCCTGCTACGACCGTCCGAGCAGACGCGCCAGCAGCCCAGACGACGCCGGTTTCCGGGCCGGCTTCGGTTCCGCTTTCCCGATAAGGCCGGGCCAATCGGCATAGTTGATCCGCCGCTCCTCCTCCGTGGTCAGCGGCGGCAAGGGCTGCTCGCGCCGGCGGCCCACGAGCGCGGTGTGGTAGTTCGGCAGCACGCCCTGCCGGGTCAGCATCTGCTCGATCAGGATGATGAGGCGGGCCACGGTCTGGTCCCGGGGGTCGGACCAGTCGAAGTTCGGCAGGATGCCGGTGAAGAACGGGCGCATGATCGCGCCGCCGTAGTCCTGGCGGTGGATCACGTCGAACCATTGGTAGGTCAACGGCAGGATGCGGGATGCATGCACGCCTTCCGACGGGTCGTGCCCCATCATGAACTCGAGCGATGGGCGCGGCACCATGCTGCGGGTGTGCTTCGCCAGCACGTCCCAGCGGTACTGCGGGGCGAGGCAGTCGTTCACCTCGTCCATGATCGCCAGCACCTCCGGCTCGTACATGTGGTGGTCGGGGCCGATGTACTCGTCGAACCACAGGAGGCCGCCGGGCTTCAGCACCCGGTGCATCAGCGCGTACATGTCCTCGATCTTGTCGAAGTGGTGGATCGCCGCCTGCACGAACACCGCGTCGTAGCCGGCGGTCGGCAGGTCCTCGGTCAGCACGTCGCCGCAGCGCAGGTCGAG
Organism: uncultured Acetobacteraceae bacterium; assembly: GCA_964247175.1. Classification (GTDB taxonomy): domain Bacteria; phylum Pseudomonadota; class Alphaproteobacteria; order Acetobacterales; family Acetobacteraceae; genus CAHJXG01. The sequence goes on from CAXTUO010000215.1 coordinate 895, forward strand.
CCGGGCCGCATACTCCTTGTCCGCCACCCGGGCGCGGGCGCCCTCGATGGCGGTGCGCGACATCTCGTAGGCCGTGACGTGCCCGGCGTAGCCCTGGGCGACCAGGTATTCCTCCAGGAACGCCATGCCCGACCCGATGGCCAGCACGCGGGCGGGCGGCGGCGCGAGGAACTGCCGGGCGATGCTGTCCACCGACCAGCCGTCGAGCGATCCGGTCAGCGGCTTGGCGATGGCATGTTGGTACAGGAACTTGTGCTGGGTGAAGTCGATCGGGTCCCCCTCGATCACCGCCTGGGACCCGACGTGTTCCCCCTTCTCGTAGCGCTCGTCCCAGATCGCGGTCGCATCGGCGGCGGGCTTCTCGGTGTCCATGCTCGTGTCCTGTGCCAAGCATCTCAATGATGCGTCTCCGACGCCTGTTCAGCGTCCGTGCACCATCAAGCCCGGCGGCAGCGTGGACAGCAAGGCCTCGAAATACGGGATCGTCCGCCCCAGCCCCTCGGCCAGCGAAACCGTCGGCTCCCAGCCGAGCTTCGCCTTGGCGAATTCGATGTCCGGGCGGCGCTGCTTGGGGTCGTCCTCCGGCAACGGCCGATGAATGATGCGGGAGCGCGACCCCGTGAGGTCGATGACCTTCTGCGCGAGTTCCAGGATGGTGAACTCCCCGGGGTTGCCCAGGTTCACCGGCCCGGCAACCTCGTCCGGGCTGTCCATCAGCTTGACGAAGCCGTCGATCAGGTCATCGACGTAGCAGAAGGAGCGGGTCTGCTGCCCTTCCCCGAACACCGTGATGTCCTGGTTGGTCAGCGCCTGGACGATGAAGCTCGACACCACGCGGCCGTCCCGCGGATGGGTGCGCGGCCCGTAGGTGTTGAAGATGCGGGCCACCTTGATCTTGAGCTTGTGCTGCCGGCGGTAGTCGAAGAACAGCGTCTCGGCGCAGCGCTTGCCCTCGTCGTAGCAGGAGCGCGAGCCGATGGGGTTCACGTTGCCCCAGTAGCCCTCCGGCTGCGGATGCACCGAGGGGTCGCCATACACCTCGCTGGTGGAGGCTTGGAAGATCTTGGCGCCGGTCCGCTTGGCGAGGCCGAGCATGTTGATGGCGCCCAGCACGCTGGTTTTCGTCGTTTGCACGGGGTCGCGCTGGTAGTGGATGGGCGACGCCGGGCAGGCGAGATTGTAGATCTCGTCCACCTCGACGAACAGCGGGAAGGTCACGTCGTGACGCATCAGCTCGAAATTGCGGTTGCCATGCAGGTGCGCGATGTTGCGCGGCGTTCCCGTGAAGAAGTTATCGACGCACAGCACATGGCACCCGGCGTCCAGCAGGCGCTCGCAGAGATGGGATCCCAGGAAGCCGGCGCCACCCGTCACGAGGACACGACGCTCAAGATGCAACGAATCGCTCCTGGTTACAATGCAGGGTTGTTACCGCGATGCGGTGCGACGGTAAATCGCGTGGACCCCTGTGCCCGTTTGGCGCCACGGCCGAGGATGTGCCAAGCTGCATCGTCCCAATAAGAAATCGCGAGAGTTCTAACCGAAGAGAGCTGCAAGTCGTTGGGCGTAGCTGGCAAAGGCTTTGGGGTCTTGCAGGTGGTGCAACAGACGCAGCGACAGGTCCACCATGGTGCGGACGATGAAGCGATCGGGGTTCACGCAGGAGCAGATCATCGG
>CAXTUO010000215.1:2581-6529 GCA_964247175.1 uncultured Acetobacteraceae bacterium
CCGGCTAAGGTGGAGTTGCGAGGCTTCACCCCCCGGACCAAGAGGACCCGATGACCAAGGACAGACTACCGCTGGCCGAGCTGATGGCCAAAGCCGGAGATGGCGACTTCCTGCGCGGCGTTGCGGAGGCGGTTGTGCAGTTCTGATGGAAACCGATGTGGACGGCCTGATCGGCTCCGGTTGCTACGAGCGCAGCGCCGAGCGGCAAATCTACCGCAACGGCTACCGGGACCGGACGCTGGACACGCGGCTGGGCAGTTTGCAGCTCTGCATCCCCAAGTTGCGCCAGGGCAGCTACTTTCCCCCGTTCCTAGACCCGCGCAGGACATCGGAGAAGGCTCTTGTGGCCGTGGTCCCAGCGAAACGCGCAGCGTTTGCGCCGGGAAGCCTGCGCAAATCCTTCAGGTTTCGCTGGGATCAGCGGCGTGTCCATCCGGCGCGTGGATGACCTAGTGCAGGCCATGGGGCTGAGCGGCATCAGCAAGAGCACGGCCAGCAACCTGTGCAAGGACATCGGCGACCGGGTGGGCGCCTTCCTTGACCGTTTGCTTGACGGCGACTGGCCCCACCTGTGGCTGGACGCGACGTATCGGAAACAGCGCGAGGGCGGGCGCATCGTCTCGGTCGTAGCCGCATGATCCGCGGCCATCCAAACCTACATCCGATTTCCACCACGTTGACGGACACTAACGCACGAGGAGATCACTGCCGACTACACTGACATGATCTACGCCGAGACCGCGAAGGAGGTGCAAACCAGGCGCAAAGTCTTTTTTGCGCAACGGGCGGCTGCGCTGCCCCGCGGTGACTGCCAGCCTGGAAGGGACCGGCCACCTCGCGCAAGCCGCTTTGCGGTTTCGCTGGCTGTTCGCCTTTCTCCGCCTGTCCCCAAGCCAGCGGAAGTCGGCGCGGACCACGAACGCGATCGAACGCTTGCACGAGGAGTTCAAGCGCCGGGTCAAGACGTAGACCGTGCTGCCCGCGGCCAAGACCGCCGCCATGCTGTTCTGGGCGTTGCTCGCGTCGGGCCAGATCACCATGCGCAAGGTCGACGGATGGCAGACCTTGGGCGAGAAGCTCGTCGCACCGGTTCCTGTTGACCTCGCCGCCTGACCCATCCAACTATCGCCCCGCCGGAAACACGCCGCTCAGCCACATTCCACACAAGTCACCACGGCACCACCCGCGACCTGACGCACAGCCTTTCCGTGGCGCGACGCCTGCTGGGCGCGTTCCGGGTCAGGAAGTCACGGCGTTCTTGAGGAGAGACAGTTCGTGCAAAGGATACGGAAGCGACGTGTGGGCGCCGTATTGCGCGTGGAAACCCCGCAGCGCCTGGACGCGGTGCAGCACCGCCCAGGGATTGTCATCCGGCTGGATGAAGAAGGCGCACGTCTCGTCTATCGCTGCGAACTTGCGGTCTTGGTCCTCCCGCGCCTCGCTCGCCCGCGGCCCGGGGTGCCGGGAGGTCGTGGCGATAGCTTTGGGCTTTTTGTTGGTCGGCGGCTGGGGCTTCAGGCCGAACGCGGTCCGCGTACTGTCGTCCCAGGCGAAAAGGCCCGAGACCCAGCCCGCATCCTCTGCGTGGAAGTAGGAGGGCAGCTTCGCGTCCTGGTGCGTGATCCTGGCCATTCGCGTTCGGGGCAGGTCGCCCGGCAAGAACGGCATGCTGCCTCCAGAGATGTCGAGGCGATCGAAGGACAGCGCCCCGTTGGACATTCCTGCCAGCCTCTGCCGACCCGTCACTGCATCCACGAGGACCAGCCCACCGCCGTGGTTCTCGATGTCTTGCAAGGCGCGGCGCCAGAATGCGGCAAACCGCGCCTGGTTCTCCGCCCCCCGACTCCTATCAAACCGCCGGTGCCCTCCCGCCATCATCGCGAGGTACGTCTCGGCGTATGTCCGCCACTCCGGCAGCCCATCACTCCCCGGCAGCGCGGCGTAAAGGACACCGTCGCGCACCTGTGCCGCGAGGGGCACGGCCTGCGTGGCGACCCGCATGCTCGCCTGGATTGAACCGTTTAGCTGCGCGACGGTGAGGGCGGCGACGTCCTGCCCCCTTTCCTCGACGACGGGTACAACGCCAAGTGCCCTCAAGAGGTCCGCGAACGCCGCCCTGTACCGATGCCCGGTCTCCTCGGGATCGCGCAGCTCCTTGGCAAGGCATACTTGAGTCAGGAACCGATTCGCTGCGAGCACCTGCCGGGCCATCATGAACGGGTCGTCGTACTTGCCCTGGAACGCTTCCGGTATCTCCAGCACCGCGCAGCAGACGCCCGGCACGCCGTCCCGGCAAGTCCGTGCTCATTCCTCCATGGATCGGCGTGCCACGGCGTTGGCCTCGCCTCGGCGCCTGCCCCGTTCGGCCCTCCACGTCTTGTCGGTCGGGAAGCGTGCCCGATCGTCCTCGCTTGCTTCTTGGTAGGGAAGGAGTCCCTCCGCCAGGCTGCCCGCCGCACGTTCATGGATGCGGACAACAAGTTCATCCCCCCATCGGAGGACACCGCTGTCCGAGGCAGGCTTGCCCAGCATGCCCGCTGCCGCTGCCCGAAGGCTGCACGCCGCCTCGTCGGCGACCGCAAACAGAAACACGTCCAGGACCGCCTCGTCGTTTTTGGCCAGCCCATTCACGAGGCGGACGGCGCGAGCCACCGCCGCCCGGCGCGCGGCCAGGTCCTCCTCATCCGGGGACGGCGCGAACGGGGCGGCAGGCACCTCTCCCCGACGGCGACGGAACACGCGGCGGACCGGCGGCACCGCTGCAAGACCGATGCTCTCCATGCAGGAGCCCACTGCTTGCGCGAAGGCGCGCTCGTCCGCCATCGGCAAACCCGTGCCTCCCGGAAGCCACTTGTCGCCGTGGACCGTGCCCAGGCGCGGCAGGATCCACGCGCCGTCCTGGTTCACCACGGGGGCGAGCGGCACCTGCTTCGCGAGGCCGCGCATCCCGGTGAGCTCGGCGAGGACACGGAATACGTTCTCCTCCTCGCGGTGCTTCCATCTCCCGACCCACGTTCCCGCCCCCTCGCCCGTGACCGAGAGGCCGAAGCCGCCGTGCCTGCGGGGACCGAGGCCGTCGATGTCGTCCGCCTGCGGCAGGAACACGTCCAACGAGCGATGCACGCCCCGCCTGGCCACGCGCACCTCGCCCCAGTTCCGCATTGACATGTGCGCGAGCAGGCTCACGCCGTCGCGCTCGGGGAAGCTCGCGGCGCACAGCGTGACCACCTCGCTCCAGTACCCGCCCATCTTGCGGGGGGATGCGTTCGGCGGGAACGCCACTAACTCGACGCCCTCGTACGGCCCGGCCGTGGGCACGGTGGGTACCAGGCGCTTGGTCGCGCCCGGCTGAAATGTCACCTCCAGGCCAGCCAGGGCGGCCACGGCACGCCCGACAAGCGCATCCCACAGGGCCGTGTTCGCGGGGGCGTCGCATGCGTGCGCCCCGCGGCCGCGCAGCCCCGTGCCCACCACACGGACCGACCAATTGCTGTCGCGCGACGCGGAGTCGGCCACCCTCGCGCGCGCGCGCACCTGTCTGCCTGGGTAGATCGTCCCGAGCCACGTCGCCAGGGCCGTCCGGACATGTTGCCGCCTGGCGTCGGTGCCGCCCTCGTCGCCGTGGAAGTGGATTGTCAGGCCCGCGCCGTTTCTGACCGTCAGGTAGATGGCATCGGGCACGAAAAGCGCGAGGATCTCGTGCAACCCCCGCAGGACCGCCATCGCGGGCTCGTCCTCGCGCCCGGTCGCGGCGCGGGTCCAGTCGACCAGGGTCGAATACGCCCCGCTGTCCATGCGGAACTCCGTCATCGCGATGGGTTTGCAGCCGCTGGGCATCGTCCAGGCAGCCAGCTCCAAAGCCTTAACCTTGGTCATCGCGAGCTCCGTTCAGTCCTTGCGTGGATGCGAGGGCCTCAAGGAAAGGCGCATAGAGACGGCGAGCTATCT